>CALYRQ010000075.1 GCA_945483375.1 uncultured Elusimicrobia bacterium | reverse complement strand
TATAACCCAAACCGAGCCGTTACCCCAATTTATCAAAAAAAAAAAACGTGTCAAGGCCTTCCAGGCCGCGGTTATCTTTCCCCTCTAATTTGACTAGTTTAGGCCACACTGTTAAGACATGTCGCCCGCTACGAAAAGGCGCGCCCCGTATAGCCGCCCGCAGGGTTCTTTCTTCTTTTCTTTCGAAAAGAAGCAAAAGTTTACCTTACTTTTTGCATCGGCAAAAAGTAACAAAAAACTCGCAGGCCGCACCCATAAAATCCAGTTCCGTACGGCGCATTTTACAACTCGCATGCGGCTTCAAACAAATAAAATGCTTACTCCGTACGGAACGGATTTTATAAAGGAGTTAAGGCCTGCAAAACAACCACAGCAACAGCAGGACGCTTTTTATAAACAGGACAAAGGGCGGGGAATAACAAAACGCCGTTATTCCGCACGGAAAAGCCTTAATTTGCTACACTTATGTATATGAAGAAATTTGCTATTTTAACCGCCGCGCTCATTTGCCTGTGCGCGTGCAACCAGTATCAAAACGTCACCGTTACGCTGCCGGACGGTTTCGCCGTTAAAGCCCGCGTGGCGGACACGCCCGAAAAGAAAGAAAAAGGGCTGATGTTCGTCAAACACTTGCCCGAAAACGAAGGCATGCTGTTTATTTCGGGCGAAGACGAACTCCAACAATTTTGGATGAAAAACACCCTAATTAATTTAGACATCGTGTTTATCAACGGTGACAAAACCGTTTCCTCCGTCGCGCACGACATGGAACACACTTACACCTACACGCCGGATTACGACGTACCCCAAGCGACGGGCTTTGGACGTTACGTGCTGGAACTCCCCGCCAAAACCGCCGCCAAACACGGGGTGAAGAAAGGCGCAAAACTGGCGTTCTCTCTGCCGGAGAAACAATGAAAAAAACGGCTTTGGCTTTGCTTATTTGCTTCTGTTTCTTGTCCGCGCGCGCGGAGCAAGACCCGTGGGCCGCGCTCAATGCCGAAGCCAAACGCCACCTGATTAACTTAATCAACATTGACACTTCCCTGCCGGAACCCGACGAGCTTTCCGCCGCGCGCTACCTGTATAAAGAATTTAACAAACATCAAATAGACTGGGATATTTTTATTCCCAGCAAAGGCCGCGCCAACCTCATGGCCCGCATTAAAGGAAGCGACCCGGAACAAAAACCGCTGCTTCTCATTTCCCATTTAGACACGGCCCCCGCCGCCGAAGGCTGGAGCTATCCCCCCTTTAAAGCCACTGTGGAAAAAGGCAACATTTACGGACTGGGCTCTACGGACGCAAAAAATTATACGGCGGCTTATCTCGCTCTGTTCACGTGGCTCAAAGACCAAAACCTCCCCCCCAAGCGCGACATTATTTTCCTAGCCACCTCCGGCGAAGAATCCGGCAGCGAAACGGGCCTTTTATGGCTGGGCGCCGCCCATTGGGATAAAATAAAGCCCGGGTTTGCGCTCAACGAAGGCGGCGGCATTATCAAGAATAAAGACGGCGTTGACGTAATCTTTGCCGAAGCCTCCACCAAAATGTACATGGATATTAAAATCACCGCCTACGGCACGGGCGTGCACTCGTCCATGCCGGTAAATGATAACGCCGTCTACCTGCTCTCGCAGGCTTTGGCCAAAATCGCCGCCTACAACCCGCCCGCTAAACTCACCCCTACGGCGCGCACCTTCTTTAAAACCATCGCCCCGCTGCAGGACGAAGACGGCCAAACCACCATAGACTTTTTGCTCTCCGGCGGGCCGCAAACCCAATCTTCCGCCGCCGAGATTATGGCGCTCGACCCGTTTTTCCGCTCTCAGTTAAAAGATACGCTCAACCCCACCGTGCTTTCCGCCAGCAAAGATTCCGGCTCCGCCAGCGGCGAAGCCAGCGCGGTTATCAACGTACGTCTGCTCCCCGGCACGGACCCGGACGATTTTTTTGAACACGTAAAAGAAATTTTTAAAGACGAAGAAAACATCAGCCTCGAAATTTTGGAACGCCCCCAAACGCCGTTCCCCGCACCTATGGACGGCACGGACCCGCTGTTTGCATCCATTTCAAAAACGGCGGCAAAAATACTGCCGGGGGCCATCACCGTGCCGGGCATGAGCCCCGCGTCGGGCGACAACGAATTTCTGCGCAAACTGGGCGTCATTACTTACGGCCTAGGCCCGGATATGGACCCGCTGGGCGAAAACACCGCCCACGCGCCGGACGAATTTATCAGCGAAAAAGATTTTTTCAACCAGCTTCAGTTTATCTCCGGCATCATCTTTGATTTCGCCTACGGCGAAGATTTACTGCCCCTTACGCCGCAGGAAACGCCCTCCGGAAACACCCCGGACAAAAACTAAACCCACTTCTTAAAAGCCGTATTACAAAATGCGGCTTTCCTTTTGGTAAAAACCCTGTCCAGTAATGTGTACAAGTGGTATAATATGAATAAGGAACCATCCCTCCCCCTCAAATCTAATCAGGTTCCGTATAGATTATGATTAAACAAGGAAAATGCTTTTTCACGTCCGAGTCCGTTTCCAAAGGGCACCCGGACAAAGTCTGCGATCAAATTTCCGACGCTATTTTAGACGAAATTTTAAAGAAAGACAAAACCGCCCGCGTAGCCTGCGAAACGTATATCACGCGCGGACTGGTGATTATCGGCGGGGAAATTACCACCCGCACCTGGGTAGACGTGGAACAAATCGCACGCGACGTAATCAAAAACATCGGTTACGACGACGCCAAATACGGTTTTAACTACAAAACCTGTGCCGTCATCAATGTAATCGGCAAGCAGTCGCCCGATATCAGCCAAGGGGTAGACGTAGGCGGCGCGGGCGACCAGGGCCTGATGGTAGGGTACGCCGTAAACGAAACGCCGGAACTGATGCCGCTTTCTTTGGTGTTATCACATGAAATTTTGAAAAATTTGGAAAAAGCGCGCAAAAACGGCACGCTGGCTTACCTCGGCCCGGACGCCAAAAGCCAGGTAACCGTAGAATACCAAGACGGCAAACCCGTCCGCGTGGACACCGTCGTCATCTCCACCCAGCATACCGAAGAAATTTTGGATAAATCCGGCGACAAAATCACCGAAAAATCCAAAAAAGAAATTGCTGACGCCGCCCTTACGCCCGAAATCAAAAAGTGGATGGATAAAAACACCAAAATCTACATCAATCCTACGGGCAAATTTGTAATCGGCGGGCCGCAGTCCGACACCGGGCTGACGGGCCGCAAAATCATCGTAGACACCTACGGCGGACGCTGCCCCCACGGCGGCGGAGCGTTCTCCGGCAAGGACCCGACCAAAGTGGACCGCTCCGCGGCGTACATGGCGCGTTACATCGCCAAAAACATCGTAGCGGCCGGACTGGCGCACGAATGTACCGTACAGCTGGCCTACGCCATCGGACGCGAAGAACCCGTCGGTTTCTACGTGGACACCGACGGAACGGGCGTCCTGCCGGACGAAAAGCTGGCGCAAATTGCGCGCAAACTTTTCCCGCTCACGCCGCGCGGCATTATTGAGCACTTTAAATTAAGAAATCCCGTCTATCTTGCCACCGCCTCTTACGGTCATTTCGGCCGCAAAGAGTTTGCCTGGGAAAAGACGGACAAAGTAAGCGCGCTTCAAAAAGCCGCCAAATAACATTTTCCCGGAGGGGCTTCCCCTCCGGGACTTTTAAAACATCAAAAAAGGAAAACGCTATGAAATCCCGCGTACAACTCGCCAAAAACCGCCACAAAAACGGCTATAACTGCGCCCAAGCCGTCGCCTGTACCTATTGCGACCTTTTGGGTATGGACGAAAAAACCGCTTTCCGCGCCGTGGAGGCCTACGGGCTCGGCATCGCCAAACGCTACGAAATGTGCGGCTCCATTTGCGCCATGATGATGCTTGCCGGCCTCAAAAACAGCGACGGCAATATGGAAGAACCCGCCACCAAATTTTCCACGTTTGACTTGGGCGGCCACATGATTAAACAATTTGAAAACTGGAACACCACTTCCTGCTGCGCTCTCCTGCGCGGCACGGACGGAAAAACCGACCGACTGCGCTCCTGCCGCGGCTGCGTGGCCGACTGCGCGCGCATCGTGGAAGACCAGTTGTTCCCCGGTCTGTTTGACCCGTACGAAGACCGCTCCCCGGAGGAAGAATAATGAAAGTTTGCATGATTGTAACGGACGGATTTGAAGAAATCGAAGCCGTGGGCACTTACGCCATTTTACGCCGCGGTGGCCTTACCGTAGACGTATATTCGCTTTTGGATAAAGACGCCACGGGCCGCTTCGGGCTGACGGTTACGAACCTGCGGCCGTTCTCGCAATTAAATGCGGCGGAATACGGGGCGCTTGTCATTCCCGCCGGTCCGGAATACAAAGCGCTGGAAGCCAGCGCAGCCGTTCAATCCCTTATCAAACAATTTATGACTGAGGGCAAAACGGTGGCCGCCATTTGCGCGGGCCCGACGATTTTGGGCCACGCCGGCTATTTAAAAGGCAAAAAATATACGTGCTTTACGTCCATGAACGAGGACTTTGGCGGCGAGTATCAAGAAGATTACGCCGTGCGGGACGGAAACGTGATTACCGGCAAAAGCGCGGCGGCGACGATTGACTTTGGGTTCCTGATTTTGGAAACGCTCGCCGGAAAAGAAACGGCGGACAAAACGAAGAAAGAAATCTATTACAAAAACTGCTAGTTTTCCGCTTCTGACAAACACCCCGGATTTACCCGGGGTGTTTTTGGTTAAGAACCGATAACAAACTTGTTTCCATCTTTTTTTCCGCCGCTTAACATCCGGCAGATTTCCGTACCTTTGGCCGAATACCCATCGCAATACACACCGGGTTTTCCTTCTTCTATATACAAATAATATACGCTGGCAAACGGCAGCCGGTTGGCCAGTGCAATACTTGGGGAGTCAAGTGCAGCCCTGGTGCCAAACTGATAATTTTTACTCTGCTTACGCCGCCAAGAATTATACACTATGTCTTGACCCGGAATTTCGATATCCAAATCGTCTATATGATCCGCATACGCTCCATTAGCCATCTGATAAACTTTATTTGCATTCGCAATACTGTTTAAAATCACCATAGCTTCCGCCGCACGGGATTTTTCCACCGCTTTTGTATACTGCGGCAACGCCACCGCCGATAAAATACCGATAATTAAAACAACAACTAACAACTCTATTAACGTAAAACCTTTCATTTTGTTTTCCTTTATACGATATGGCGGCTTTATCGTTTTATTACGTCATTCTGGTCCTGCGGACGGCGGCTAGCATGGAATCTTGTAGTTACGAAACGACAGATTTCCGACCCCTGCGGGCGGCCTGCAAGGTGCCGCCTTACATTTGGGAATGACGTAAGTATGGCAGGCCGCCAAACTTGGATTTAC
>CALYRQ010000074.1 GCA_945483375.1 uncultured Elusimicrobia bacterium | reverse complement strand
CTGCAGGCCGGGCTCGCGGTTTTTGCCTTTCGGAGCTCGCCGGTATGGCTCGCACCTCAAACAAAAACATCGCTCCGCCTTTCAACTCCCGACTAACAGCAAGCAGTTGCTGTTTTCCGGGACATAAAATAAAATCCGCGCAAAAAACGCGGATTTTATGTTATACCCCCGGCGGGAGTTGAACTCGCAACCTCTTCCTTAGGACGGAATCGCTCTATCCAATTGAGCTACGGGGGCGTAAATCAGTTTGCTTTTTTGGGCGCCGATTTTTTAATAGTTTTTTTAGCGGTTTTCTTCGCGGATTTGGCCGTAGGCTTCGCCGCCGGCTTGGAAACGGCTTTTTTAGCAGCCGTTTTTTTGGCGGAAGATTTTTCCGTTTTGGTTTTCGCCTTCGTTTTTTTAGCGGCGGATTTGGGTTTGCCAGGAGCGCCGAACGCTTCGCGCGTTTGTTTTAACAGCTTGTCCAAAAAGCTCTTGCCTTCAGCTTCGCCCAAGATGTTGGTTTTCACGCGCGGGCGCATGGCGAAGTGCAGTTTGCGCGTGCGGAAATCGACGGTGGACAGTTCCAAAATACCCGCTTTTAACGCTTCGCGGCGCAACGTACCGATGGCGCGTTCTTCAATTTGGCGCACACGTTCGCGCGACAAGCCTAAAATTTCAGCCACTTCGCCGAGCGTCTTGGGTTCATTGTCATCCAAACCGTAGCGCATGATTAAAATCTGGCGGTCGCGGTCGTTTAAATCTTCCATGCTTTTTTTGAGGCTTTGCTGGTTTTCGTTTTTGACGAACACATCGTGCGGATTGCCTTTTCCGTCGTCGCTGATTAAATCTTCCAGCGTGGTTTCGTCTTCGTCGTGCACCAAGGAAGCCAGCGAATCCACCCCTTTGGCCGCGCTTAACGTATCCATGATAGACTTTACCTGCCGCGCGGAAAGGTTCAACTCTTTCGCCATTTCGTTTAAAGACGGATCGCGCCCGTTCGATTCTTTCAGTTCGTTCCACGCGCGGAACCATTTTTTTAAATTGCCCCAAGCGTGCGACGGAATTTTAATTGAGCCAGACTGCTCTTCAATGTATTTGCGAATATATTGTTCAATCCAATAAACGGCGTAGGTGGAAAAACGGTAGCCTTTTTCCGGCTCAAATTTATCAATGGCTTGCAGGAGGCCGAGGTTGCCCTCTTCGATTAAGTCCATCAGTTCCATGCCGGGGCGCAGGAAACGCTTTGCCGTCGGAATGACCAACCGCAAATTCATTTCCATGATTTGGTTCTTAGCGTCCTGATCGCCTTCTTTGGCGAGTTTCCACAAACGGGCGGTTTCTTCACGGTCCATCTCTTTCGTGATTTTGCCCAAATGTCTAAAATACTCGTTTACACTGTCTAAAGACTCGTTTTCCATATATAACATGATATCAAACTTTACGTTTTCGCTCCAGCCCGTTTTAATATAAAACACCACAGCCTCGCCAAATAAAAATAGTGTTATAATGGAAAGTAGTATCATCTTGCGCAACAAAGAGGAACTATGACAACCCAAAGACCTCCCAAGACGTTTTTACAAATTATGTACATGTGTTTAGGCTTTTTCGGCATCCAGTTCGGCTGGGCGCTGCAAATGGGCAACATGAGCGCGATTTACTCGCGCCTGGGCGCCCGCGAGGACCAAATCCCCCTCTTATGGCTGGCCGCACCCGTTACGGGGCTCTTGGTTCAGCCGCTTGTCGGTTATTACAGCGACCGCACCTGGTGCCGCCTCGGCCGCAGACGCCCGTACTTCTTAGGCGGAGCCATTTTCGCCATGATTGCGCTTATTTTAATGCCGCAGGCGTCGGCCATTTGGATGGCAGTCATCGCCCTGTGGATTTTGGATACTTCCGTCAACGTCAGCATGGAACCTTTCCGCGCGTTCGTGGGCGACTTACTGCCTGAACCCCAGCGCAAAACCGGCTATGCCATGCAAAGCGTTATGATTGGCGCGGGCGCGGTAATCGCGTCGTTCCTGCCGCAGATTTTAACCGCTCTGGGCGTCAGCACAGAAGCCCCTTTAGGCCATATTCCCAACACGGTCAAATACTCGTTTTACATCGGCGCAGCCGTGCTGATTGTTGCCATTTTGGCCACCGTTAAAACCACGCCCGAATATCCTCCCGCCGACATGGAAGAATTTAACCGCTTAAAAAAACAACCTGTGAGCCCGCTTAAAACGCTTAAAGAAATGGGACAGGCTTTTATCACCATGCCTTCCACCATGCGCCGCCTGGCCGTCGTACAATTCTTCACCTGGGCCGCGTTTATGGTTATGTGGGTCTATTTTACGCCCGGCATCGCCTCCGCCGTGTTCCACGCCGCGCCCGGCACAGCCGCTTACGAAACCGCCGCCAACTGGGGCAGCTCCTGCTTCGGCATTTACAACGGCGTGGCGTTCGTGTTCGCGTTTGCGCTTCTGTGGCTGACCACCAAATTTTCCGCCAAAGCCATTCATATCGCTTGCTTGACCATCGGCGGCATCGGGCTCGGCTCGTTGGGCCTTACGCTTTTTGGCGTAGAATTTACCAAAACGGGGCTCATCTTCCCCATGGTGTGCATCGGCGTTGCGTGGAGCAGTATTTTATCCATGCCCTATGCCATGCTCTCCAACGCGCTGCCCGCCGAAAAAATGGGCTTTTATATGGGCGTGTTTAACTTCTTTATCGTCATTCCGCAAATTTGCATAAACCTGTTCTTCGGGCCGCTAATGAAACATGTGCTTGGTTCCAGCGCCATCGCCGCCGTAGGCGTGGGCGGAATCAGCCTGTTTATCGCCGCCGCGTTTACGCTGTGGGTGCGCGACCATAAAACCGCCGCCCGGGAGTAATTATGAAGCTGACTTTTCAACTTTCCTATAAAACGGCCTGGGGCGAAACGCTCCACGCCGTTCTGTACCGAGCCGGAGCGGGTACCAACGAACGCAAGATAAATATCCCATTGGCTACGCAGGACGGCCAAACGTGGCGGGGTGAAATCCAACTGCTTTTAAAAACACCGCTTACGGTACATTATCACTACGAGGTCCGCTCCGGCCGAAGCACCCTGCGCCGCGAATGGCAGGCCGTACCGCGCACGCTGGAAATCAATCCCGCCGCCGCACATTATTTTTTATATGACAGCTGGCGCGACCTGCCGGCCGAATCCTGGCTGTATTCTTCCGCCTTTACGGACGTATTCCGTCCGCGCAAACACGTTCACAAAACGCTTCCGATGTTTGACCGTACCGTTATTTTACGCGCGCAAACAGCCCGCCCGGAACCGGGAGAAACGTTACTCATCTGCGGCGCGCCGGAAACGCTGGGCGGGTGGAACCCGGCCAAGGCAATCCCTCTAACGGAAGGCGAATACAACGAATGGAACCTTGCGCTAAACGCCGACCAGCTGCGCTTTCCGTTTGAATATAAATTTATCGTAAAAAGCAACAACGGCACAGTCTGTTGGGAAAGCGGCCCCAACCGCATTTTAGACGTTCCCCCCCTGGCCGCGGGCGACGTGTGGATAAAAGACGATTTACGCCCCGCGTTTGACTGGAAAACGCCGTTCCGCGCCGCCGGCGTGGTACTGCCCGTATTTTCCCTGCGCTCACAGGACGGCTGGGGTGCGGGCGATTTCGGCGACCTTGAAAAACTGACCGACTGGGCCGCGCAAACGGGCCAAAAAGTCATTCAAATTCTGCCGATTAACGATACCACGCTCACACACACCTGGCGCGATTCTTACCCTTATAACGCCGTATCGGTCTATGCGTTTCACCCGCTGTATGCGGACGCGCGCCAACTGCCGCCGCTTGATAAAAAAGCGGAACAGCAGTTTGAAACGGAACGCAAAAGAATAAACGCGCTGGAACAAATTGATTACGAAGCCGCCGCCCGTTTAAAATCAAAACGATTACGCGAAGCGTTCAAACGAGAGGGCGCGCAAACGCTCGCTTCGGCGGAATTTAAAAACTTTTTTTGGGAAAACGCCCACTGGCTGCCCGCCTACGCTATGTTCTGCGTATTGCGGGACCGCTACCAAACGGCCGACTTTACGACATGGCCGGAACACGCCCGGTTTTCGCCGCAGGACCTCAAGCAATTTACCGCGCCCGCATCGCCCGACGCGCCGGAAGTTCGCTTTTGGTATTACGTGCAATTTATTCTGCATACGCAGTTGTTAAAAGCCACGCGGCGCGCACGCGAAAAAGGCGTTATCCTAAAAGGAGATATTCCGATAGGCGTTTCCCCCCACAGTGTGGAAGCCTGGACGGAACCGAATCTGTTTAATTTAAACGCGCAGGCGGGCGCGCCGCCGGATGATTTCTCCGCCGCCGGGCAAAACTGGGGATTTCCCACGTATAACTGGGACATCATGGCAAAAGACGGATACCGCTGGTGGACACGCCGCTTCACGCACATGGCGCGCTATTTTGACGCGTACCGCATTGACCACGTACTCGGGTTCTTCCGCATTTGGGAGATTCCGTTCCACAGCGTAGAAGGGCTGTTAGGCCAGTTTACGCCGGCATTACCCATGGACCGGGAGGAAATCCAACGCTACGGACTGACGTTTAGGGACGAATTGTTAAAACCGTATATTTCCGAAACATACCTGGCGGAAAAATTCGGTGACTTGATAATAGAAACCAAACAACGCTTTTTAACGCCCGCCGGAAACGGCTTATTTGCCCTGCGGCCGGAATACGATACCCAGCGTAAAATTGAAACCGCGCTGGCCGGCACAGACGATAAAACGCGCCGTTTGAAACAAGGCTTATTTGCCCTGGCTTCCAATGTGCTTTTTGTGCCGGACCGCACGGACGCGAACAAGTTTCATCCGCGCATTTCCGCGCTGTCGGACGGTGCGTTTACCGCGCTTTCCGCGTCGGAAAAAGAAGCGTTCACCCGGTTATATAACGATTATTTCTTCCGCCGTCACAACGAGTTTTGGAAACGCGAAGCCCTTAAAAAACTGCCCGCGCTCATCCAAAGCACGCGGCTGTTGTGCTGTGCCGAAGACCTGGGAATGATACCCGACTCGGTGCCCGAAGTCATGCGCGCCCTGCAAATGCTCAGTCTGGAAATTGAACGCATGCCCAAACGACCGGGCGAAACATTTGCCGATACGCGCACCTATCCGTATTTGTCCGTCGCCACGCCGTCCACGCACGACATGTCTGTCGTACGCGGCTGGTGGAAAGAATCGCCCGAACTAACGCAAAAATTCTACAACACCGTTTTAGGGCGTGAGGGTAAAGCCCCGGCGGACGCAAACGGAAAAATCTGCGAAGACATTGTCCGCCTGCATTTAGCGAGCCCGTCCATGCTGGCTTTGCTGTCGTTCCAAGACTGGACGAGCATGGACGAACAACTGCGCGCACCGGATGCGGACGGGGAACGCATCAACATTCCCGCCAATCCGCGCCATTACTGGCGCTACCGCATGCACGTAACGCTGGAAGAACTAATGAAA
>CALYRQ010000073.1 GCA_945483375.1 uncultured Elusimicrobia bacterium | reverse complement strand
CACCTGTTGGACCTGGCCGGTGCGGAAAATATCGATTTGACGCCCGGCGCGGCGAAAATCATCGCCAAAAACGCGGGCGGCGCCATGCGCGACGCGCTGACGTTAATGGACCGCGCGATTGCGTATTCCGGCAATAAAATTGACGAAAAACTGGTGGGCGAAATGCTGGGGCTCACGCCGGACGAACTGATTGGAAACGCCGTGCGCGCGCTGGTGCAAAAAGACGCCGCCGCGCTTCACCAAGTATTTGATACGCTCAAAGCCGAAGGTTTTGACGCCAATTCTTTTTTGAAAGATTTAAAAAATGCGCTCGGCGATTTGTTTTATTTTGTGCTCGGTCAGGGGGAAGAACCGTTTGAAGGCGCCAAGCAGATTATTGACGGAGTAAGCCCCGGTTTTTTGGCGCAGATTTCCCGCAAAACCAACAAAATTATCGAAGAAGTTAAATTTTCGGACAACGCGCTTATCAGTACGGAAGTCGGTATGTTTACCGTGATGGACAGTTGCCTGGATATTGAAGGTTTTGTGCGCCGTTTGGAAGCGTTGGAACGCGGCGGCGGAGCCGTTTCGTCCGGCCCGTCCGTACCGCCCGCCCGCCAGACTCCGTCCGTTCAAAAGGCTGCGCCGCGTTCTGCGTCTTCGTCTTTCACGCAGGCCGCCGCGCCTACGCCGGCGGAAAAAACGTTTGCTTCCGCATCGTTTGAAAAACCGTCTTTTGCCAAACCCGCGCCGTCCGTTACGCAGGAACCGGCGGCCAAACCCGCTTTTGCCCCAACTCCGGCGGCTGAAAAAATTACGCCCGCCGCGCCGTTGGACGACGCGCCCGCATTAAATACCGCGATTTCCAACCGCCAACTTTGGGATAAAATGCTCAAACATTTTGAAAAGAGCCCGTTCGTGTACGACGTGATGACGAACTGCTCCGTGACGTTTGGGGAAAGCGAATGGACGCTGGGTTTTCCTCCCGGCAAAGAGTTCTACCAAATCCCCGCGCAAAACAAACTGGCGGATTTGGAAAACGCCGCCCAGCAGCTTTCCGGCCGCGCGATTAAATTTAAACTGGGCACGGCTCCGGCGGAGGAAGCCGTTTCTCCCGCAGCCAAACGCGCCCACGCGCGCTCCGGCAAACCGGCCGCGGTTAAACAAGCCGCCGTTTCAAACAACAACGTTATTTCGGACGAAGAACCTTTTGTAAACGGAAATTTTGCGGCGGATATTGCGCCTTCTTCTTACACGGCGGCGAAAGACGCGCCGGAAGAACTTAAAGAAATTTTGGAAGTCATTCCCGGGGAGTTACTCGCTTAGTTTATGAAAAGTCTAGACCGTTTAGTCCGCGCGCTTCGCAGGCTGCCGGGGGTGGGTCCCCGTCAGGCGGAGCGTTTTGCCGCGTATTTTTTGCGCGCTTCGCAGGGAGAAACGGAAGAATTTGTAAACGCGCTTTTAACGATGAAGCAGGACGTAAAACTCTGCTCCGTTTGCTTTTCCTACAGCGAGAGCGACCTCTGCCCCGTCTGCCGCGACCAAGACCGCGACCGCGGCCTTATCTGCGTGGTGGAAGACCCGCAGGATATTGAAGCCATCGAAAAAACGGGCGCGTACAAAGGGTTGTATCACGTACTCCACGGCGCGATTTCCCCTATGGAAGGGCGCGGTGCGGAACAGGTAAAAGTGCGCGAACTGTTGGAACGCGTCCAGCATGCCGAAACCCCGGTGCGGGAAGTTATCATCGCCACCGACCCGGACAGCGAAGGCGAAACCACCGCGTTATATTTGGCCGATTTACTGCGCGGCCTTGTCGGGCAGGTGACGCGTATCGGCTACGGCGTGCCGCTGGGGGGCGATATTGATTATATTGACGAAATGACGCTCGGTTACTCTTTAAAAGGCCGCACCAAACTCTAATGCATCCGGACGTTTATAAACGGCCGCTGTTGTGGGTGCTGGCGGCATATATTTTAACCCTCGTTTTCTGTTACAGTCCCGCTCCCGCTAAGCGGGACGTTTTCCATTTTATCCCCGAAAAACAAGTAACCCTAACGGGCCTTGTGGACGGCTTTTCCGTTTCCAAAGCGAGCGGGCGCAACGCGGCGGTAAAAGTAACGTCCGTAAACGGCTCGCCGGCGGAAGGCACCGTATATGCGCGTTTTAAAAATTTTGAGCCGGAGTGGAAAGACGAAATACAAATTTCCGGCAAACTGCAAAAACCGTATGGCGTAAATTTACTGGGTAATTTCGATTGGCGGGATTATCTGGCACTTAAAAATATTTTTACGGAAATAAAAGCGTCGGACACCGCCGTTATAAAATCCGCTCCGTTTTTGCTCCGTTGGATACGCCGTGCGCGCACGGCCGTTTTGCGTTCGTTTGACGAATCTTTCCCGCCGGAACTGGCGGGAATTGCCGGCGGCGTTACGCTGGGGGAACGCGGCGAGTTTCCGCAGGATTTGTATAGTGCGTTTCAGGACAGCGGCGCCATTCATTTATTGGTGGCTTCCGGCGGTAACGTGGGTTTTGTAACGCTGATTGTACTTTTTATTTGTTCTTTTGCGGGATTCGGTCGGCGGAAGATGATGTTTTTCGCACTGGCGGCCGCGGGCGTATATACCCTGGTGGCGGGAGCGGACGCGCCTTTGGTGCGCGCGTATTTTATGACGGTTTGCGTTTGCGCGGGGTATTTGCTCGGGCGCAACAGTGGCGTGTTTCAAGGCCTGTTGGTTTCGTGCTTTGTTATTTTGTGTTTTCATCCGGCGGCGGTATTTGAGACCGGGTTTCAAATGTCTTTCCTTGCCACCTTGGCGATTATCGTTTGTTTGAACAATTATCAGCCTCCCGCCAACTGGCCTAAATGGCTTGCCTTTTTCGTACAGATTTTTCTGGCCACGCTTTCCACGCAACTTGTATTACTGCCGGTGTTTACCAACGTATTTTATAAAGTGTCGCTGACGGGCCTTGCGTCCAATATGATTTTGGTGCCGCTCGCGTCGTGCGTAATGGCTCTTGGGTTTGCCTATTCGGCTCTTTATGCCTTGCATGCGGGCGGTGTATTATATTGGCCGCTTTACGGAATGTTGTGGCTGTTTAAAACGCTGGTGGAATTTTTCGCCTCGTTTAAAATATCTGCGCTTCCTGCGTCTTCGTGGGGAATGGGAACGGTGGCGGCGTATTATGCGGGGCTCTTTTTGCTTTTCAATTTGCCGCTTAAAAATTTTGCGCGCAAAATCGCGCCGGCGTGTTTCGCGTTTATGGCGCTTGTGCTGGCCGTACAGTATGTTGCCCGGCCGGAGGCGGAGGTATATTTGCTGAACGAGTGGAACCGTTCTTCCGCCGTGGTGCGGTTGCGCGGAGGGGAAACCTTCGTGTTGGGGGACGGTATTAAAGAAGAGAAAATGCTTCCCGCGTTATATAAAACGGGTATTCGCCGGGCTGACGTATTTTTACCGTTTTCGGCGGAGCCGAACTATGCGTGGGAGTTATTGGCCGATAAAACCGTTTTGCCGTTTGAAGAAGTTTGGCCCAGAGAGTTGTTCTCCGTCGGTCCCGTGCGAGTGCACATGGTGTGGGGTCTGCACGAAACCAAAGACGGACGGTTATGGGAAAACAAGGGGTACTCGGGTACGGAGAAAGACGACGTGTCTTACTGTTTTGAAACGTCCGGCGGCGAATGGTGTATCGGCGCGCAGGCGCGTTTTTTGCGCAAAGCGGACGGCTCTATCGTACATGGACGGCTAAACGATACGGTGAAAATCAAATTATAACTGTACGGGGATTTTTCCGTGCGCTTGCTGTCGGCCCCGCAGGATTTGCGCCGCGCAGGTTTGTGCTTCCCGCGCGGGGCTGAACAAGAACAGCCGCGCCGTTAAGGCGGAAATTTTTTCCGCGCCGAACGGGCTTCCAAAGCTGATAAAAACCGATTTTTTGTATTGTGCGGCCGCGTTTTCCAAAGCTCTTTGTTCTTCGGACGACAAGTTAATACGCCCTTTAAACGCCTTGTAGTTAGAGAACGAAATGGCCAGCAGCGCGTCGGCTTCCTCTCCCGCCTTTACCAGGCGTATGCCTGCGTTTTGCAGTGCATTTAAAAAATCTTGTGCGGCAAAAAGTTCGTTGTTCCCAAGTTCTAAATAAGCGGCGGTTTGGCCGCGTTCCAACCGTACATTTTCTCCCGTCCAAACGGCACAATCCGGCGCGTAGCGCGCGTTAAAAGCTTGGGGGGATAATCCTTCTTTCGGCGCAGACGTGAGTTTTTGCACCAGCGCGTTTTGCAACTTTTCGGACTCGGCGATGATTTCATCCGACGGCGGATTCTTTTCTAAAAAGTCGGACAGCGCAACGGAATCCTCCGCCGCCAATAAAATATGCGCCCCCGCCTGTAAGGCTTTTAAAGAAGCCTGTTTTTCATCGCCGATGGCTTTCATGCACAGCGCGTCCGTAAACACGAGGCCGCCAAAATTCATTTTTTCTTTAAGGATGTCCGTGATGATTTTATGGGAAAGCGAGGCGGGGTTTTGCTCGTCCAAGGACGGAATTAATAAATGCCCAATCATCACGCTGTCTGCCGCCGGCAGTGCGTGCGCAAACGGGACAAGTTCGTTTTCTTGCAGTTCTTTCAGCGTGCGGTGCAAAACGGGCAGTCCCAGGTGAGAATCCTGGGCGGTGCGCCCGTGGCCGGGGAAATGTTTAATACTGTTCAGAACGCCGCCGTCCGAAAGGCCCTTGCATAAGGCCGCACCCAAACGGGCAACAAGATGCGGGTTTGCGCCGAACGAGCGGGTGTTTACAATGGGGTTTTGGGGTTCGTCGCACAGATCCAGCACGGGGGCGAATACCCAGTCCACTCCCAACGCGCGCGCCTCGCGCGCCAGCGTCAACCCTTTTTGGTAAGCGATTTTTTCGCTTGCGCTTGCACCGACGGCTAAGTTGGATAATACCCACGGTTCTCCGCCAATCCAGCGTCCCAATCCGTCCTCATAATCGGCGCAAATAAATAAATGAGCGAGGGGCGAGTTTGCGCGCAGTTCGCGGATGAGTTCTTTTACCGCTTCGCGCGTGCCGCCGTAAATGCAAAATCCCCCTGCGCCGCGCCGCGCCATTTCCAAGACGACTTGTTTGTTCGTATTTCCGAACCAAAAACCGGGATAAATCAAGCGGTTTACGTTCATAAAGTAATTTTCCCCAAAACGGTATTTTCCCGCGCGCCCGTTGCGTGCGCGCAGTGGTTTATTTGGCGTTTAAGCGCCAGCCAGCCGAAAAGCGCAAACGCCGCGGCTTCTTTGGCCTGCGGGTCAATCCCATAGGCAATCGTGGTGGTTACGTTGATGTGCGGAAGAAGTTCTCTCAGAAATTTTAACAGCGTTTGGTTGTAACACCCGCCGCCGGAAACCACCAGTTCTTTTTGGGCGTTTTGGGGTACAAAATCCGTCACTGCTTTGGCTACCGCGGCGGCCGTAAAATAAGTGAGCGTGGCGAGTAAATCCGGCACGTTTTGCGGGTTCGGAAACGCAAAATATTTTTCTAAATAGACTAAACCAAATTCGTTTTTATCCAA
>CALYRQ010000072.1 GCA_945483375.1 uncultured Elusimicrobia bacterium | reverse complement strand
ATATCGTCATGCTGAACTTGTTTCAGCATCTATGCAAAGAGAGGATCTTTCTTAATAAACGGCCTGGATCCCGGATCCAAGTCCGGGATGACAGGCAAGCAAACGGTTTTACGCTGATAGAGTTGTTAGTCGTTGTCTTAATTATCGGTATTTTGGCTGCCGTTGCGCTTCCACAGTATGAAAGAGCGGTACAGAAAAGCCGCTGGACGCAGCTGCTTGTGGCCGGGGAGAGTATCCGCAAATCCATAGAAGTATATTATCTGGCCAATGCGTCCTATCCTCATTCGTGGGATGAGATGGATATTACACTGCCCGGTATGTCCGAAGGAATAGAATGGAGAAATGGTAAGTATGCTTGTTTTTTATACAACGGCGCGCAAAATACGGCTGATTCCGTTATTTGCGAGTATCGCGCCGCCGGAAAGGAGTTGGGATACCGTTTCTTTTTGGGCAACCTCAACCAGCGTTACTGTATTGCTAATACGGAAAAATCCCGCCAGTTTTGCGCTTCATTAGGCGCAACGGAAGCGTATGACAGCGGCGGATTTGTCCAGTATAAACTTCCTTAAATTTCCCGTTTGGCCGCATGGGCGTGCCGTATTTAGTAAAATATAAACATGCCCGGACCTAAACTTTTAATTCTTTCCTGCTGTGCGCCGTGCTCGTGCGCCGTCATCAAAAAAATGGCGGACGAGGGCGTGGACGCCACCGTTTTGTTTTATAATCCTAATATCTATCCGTCGGCCGAGTACGAAAAGCGGCGCGACGAACAACGTCGCGTGTGCGAAGTGTTCGGCCTTAAATTTGCCGAACTTCCATATGAGCCCGAAGTATGGGATAAAGCGGTGGCCGGGCTGGAAAACGAGCCGGAACGCGGCAAACGCTGTTCGGAATGTTTTTACATGCGTCTTAAAAAAGCGCAAGAGTACGCACTGGAGCACAAGTTTGACGCGCTGACCTCGGTCTTGGGCGTATCGCGCTATAAAGATTTGGCGCAGGTGAACGAAGCTGCGCGCCGTGCGTGGCAGGTGAGTATCAAACCGTATTGGCCTACCAACTGGCGCAAAGGGGGGCTGGAAGAACTGCGCCGCGCGCTTATCAAAGAGCTGGGCCTTTACTCCCAAATGTACTGCGGTTGTAAATACAGCCTGGCGGCGACCCGGCAGAAAGATCCGTCCGAACAAAACTAAACCAAATAACGGGTGGATAAAAATCTTTTTATTCTCTACTCTTAATTGCCGGGCTGTCCGGCGGGGGATTTTTTATGAAAAAATGGTGTCGGCGCGCCGGATACATACTGTTGGCGGCGTGTATTTTGTTAGTGGGATTTGATTTAAGTTTGCGCAGGGTGTCTTCTTCCGCCTGGATGCGTAAATGGGTAACGGAAAAGTTGTCCGTCTCGCTTGGCCGCGAAGTGCGTTTGGAAAAATTATCCGCCAGTTTGCTCGGCATAAAAATCAACGGGTTTGCGCTGTCCGAAGCCGGCGGGTTTAAAGAAGGCACGTTTGTAGGCGTGGATCGGCTGCGGCTGCGCGTATCGTGGTGGCATCTTTTACATAAGCATGTAAAAGTGCGGTCGCTCGCCGTAAACGGCGTTTATGTACAGTTGATTAAAGACGCGGACGGCCGTTTTAATTTCGATTCTCTTTCTTCTTCGGATTCGCAGGTCGCATCTTCTTCCTCCGGCTTGCCTGTGCGCATTACGGCGGACCGGGTGGATTTGCGCAACGTCAATTTTGCCTATTTGCAGGAACCGGAATTATCGCTGTTTGTGCATAACGCGGCTTTTTCGGCGCACGGCGTGGGGTTGGACCGTTTGTTTGAAGCCCGCCTAAACGCTACGGCCGAATACCGGGCGGGGGAAACGTCCATTCTGTTTCCCGTCGGAGTGTCGGCCCTCGTGCACTTGGCGGAAATGAATTTGGAAAACGCCTATGCCCAGCTGAGTACGTTTTCCGTGCGCAGCGGGGAGACCGTGCTCAATGTGCAGGGGTCCGCGCATGATTTTACCCGCCCGCAAGTGGAACTGACGGCGGAGGTGCGCCGTTTGTCTTCCGCCGCGCTGGCTCCGTTTGCGCCGGATTTGCCTTCTTTCTCGGTGCCGCAAATGCGTTTGTCGGCGGCCGCATTTTTGGATTTACCCGCCCACAAAGCGGAAGTTTCCTCGTTCGGTTTTTCCATGCCCGGTATGCAGGCGGGCGGCGGGGGAACTGTATCTTATGCAAAGACGCCGCGGTATGACGCCAGGGTGATGTTTAACCTGGATTTGCGGGAACTTTCCACTCTTTCTCCCGAACTTGCCGCGCCGTATAATTTGTTGGGCACCGTCAGCGGTTCGGCGGACATTTCCAACGCGCGTCTGTCGGCGGACGCAACGCTTGCCGAAGTAGGTGCGGTGGTGCCTTATGCTGGTATTCTTAAAGGGCTGAATGCCTCGTTAAAAGCGGAAGAAACGGGTGATTTTAAAACGGGTTCCGCCCAAGCGAAAGTTTCGGCCAAACTAAACGACGTGCCCTTTTTAATGGATTTCCGCGTTACGCAATCATCCGACAAAATCGCGGCCGTGTTAAACGCGTCGGCCAAACGCGTTGCGCTTCCTCCCATGCCCAAGGCTGAAACGCAGCAGCCGGAGCCCGAATTTGTAACGGATACCACATTATCCGCCGCGCCCAAAACACCGTGGCCGCTTCCGCCCGTGTCCGCCCTTGTGGATATTAAAATTGATTCGCTGGACGCACCCTTTTTCTACGGTACGGACGTGGCTTTTAAGGCGGATTTAACGGGACTTACGCCAGGCTTAAAAAACGCGCAGGGGGATTTGAGTTTGCGTACCGGCAACGGCGAAATCCGCGATTTGTACCGCTTAACCAACGCAAGCCCGGTTACGAAAGTGCTGTTTTTGTCGCTTAACGTGGTGGGGAAGGTGTTTAACTCGCTGGACGTATTTTCCGTTTTGAGCGGGTTAGGCGGCACGGAGGACGCGGATAACGCGGCCGCCGCCGAGGCGGAGCGGGTGGTAAAAGTGGTGACGGGGCCGGACGGTCAGCCCATGCAAATTATGGTGCCGTATTCAAGCCGCAAAATGGACGGGCGTATGAAGTACGACCAGTTTGATACCGCCGTCCGTTTTAAAGACGGCGTGGCCGATATGAAAGAGGGAACGTTCGTATCCGACACGGTATCGTTTACGCTTTCCGGCCGGACGGATTTTAAGACCGAGAAAATTGATATGAGCGTACAGGCCGCTCCCGGCAAGCACTACGCGGACGGTATTATGCCGCTTAAACTTAACATCGGCGGAACCGTGGCGGAACCGACGGGAAGCATGAGCGTGCTGGGGTCCGTGTCGTCTTTGGTGACGCAGAGCGTGATGAACAATTTTGCTTCCAATACCGTTAAAAAAGGCGTGGGGGGATTGTTTGGTCTGTTTAAAAAGGAACCCGCCACCACCGCGCCCGCCGCACCGGCGCAAGAGCCGTGAGAGTCTGTTTTTACCTCACCGCGCCCCGGCTGAAATACGGCCGGGGCGTTTTTGCATTTGCGGCGTAACGCGGCGGGATAAATTTTGTAAAATATATTGAAAGATTTATTTTTCATAGGAGACCAGAATGAGCTGCGAAAAATGCACCCCTGAAGTACAGAATATGTGCTGCGTTTGCAAAGGCGCCAAGCACGATCCGGCCCCGATTCCCGAAGAAGGAAAATGGGTCAAAGCCAAACAAATTACCGATATCAGCGGCCTTACCCACGGCGTAGGCTGGTGCGCCCCGCAACAGGGCGCGTGCAAACTGACGCTGAACGTCAAAAACGGCGTAATTAAAGAAGCGTTGGTGGAAACCCTGGGCTGCTCCGGCATGACGCACTCCGCCGCCATGGCCGCCGAAATTCTGCCCGGCAAAACCATTTTGGAAGCGTTAAACTCCGACCTCGTGTGCGACGCGATCAACACCGCCATGCGCGAACTGTTCCTGCAAATCGTTTACGGACGCACGCAGAGCGCTTTCTCCGACGACGGCCTTCCGATCGGCGCCGGCATGGAAGACCTCGGCAAAGGCCACCGCAGCCAAATCGGCACCATGTACGGTACCGAAGCCAAAGGCGCGCGCTACCTGGAAATGGCCGAAGGTTACGTGCTTGAAATCGGCCTTGATAAAAACAGCGAAATCATCGGTTATAAATTCGTCAACCTGGGCAAAATGATGGACGCCATCAAGAACGGCGAAGACCCGAAAACCGCGTTTGAAAAGAACGTCAACAAATACGGCCGCTTTGACGAAGCCGTCAAGAAAATTGACCCCCGCAAAGAGTAAGCCCAGGAGAACATTTACATATGATTACGTTTGAAGGATACGAAAGAAGAATCGATAAAATCAATTCCGTTTTGAAAGAAAACGGCATCGCTTCCTTGGAAGAAGCCAAAGAAATCTGCACCAAAAAAGGCATCGACGTGGAAGCCATCGTAAAAGGCATCCAACCCATCGCTTTTGAAAACGCCGTTTGGGCCTACACCGTAGGTGCCGCCATTGCCATTAAATCCGGCGTGAAAACCGCCGCCGAAGCGGCTGAAAAAATCGGCGTGGGCCTGCAGAGCTTCTGCATTCCCGGCTCCGTCGCCGACCAGCGCGCCGTAGGCCTCGGCCACGGTAACCTGGGCGCCATGTTGCTGCGCGAAGAAACCAAATGCTTCTGCTTCCTGGCCGGCCACGAAAGCTTCGCCGCCGCCGAAGGCGCCATCGGTATCGCCCGCACCGCCAACAAAGTGCGCAAAGAACCCTTGCGCGTTATTTTGAACGGCCTCGGTAAAGACGCCGCTTACATCATCTCCCGCATCGACGGGTTTACCTCCGTGGAAACCGAATATGAGTACAAAACGGGCGAACTGAAAATCGTCAGCGAAAAAGCGTTCTCCGACGGAGACCGCGCCAAAGTAAAATGCTACGGCGCCGACGACGTCAACGAAGGCGTAGCCATTATGCGCCACGAAGGCGTGGACGTGTCCATCACCGGCAACTCCACCAACCCGACCCGCTTCCAGCACCCGGTAGCCGGCACCTATAAAAAATGGGCGACCGAAAACGGTAAAAAATACTTCTCCGTGGCTTCCGGCGGCGGCACGGGCCGCACGCTCCACCCGGACAACATGGCCGCCGGCCCTGCCTCTTACGGTATGACCGACACCATGGGCCGCATGCACGGCGACGCGCAGTTTGCGGGTTCCTCCTCCGTGCCTGCCCACGTGGAAATGATGGGCTTAATCGGCATGGGCAACAACCCGATGGTCGGCGCGACGGTAGCCGTTGCGGTGGCCGTAGCCGAAGCCAAATAACAAGTTGTTTTAGCCGTATAAAAAAGAGTCCCCGGCCTTTGTGGCCGGGGCTTTTTTTATGAGTGTGTTGTTTATGTGTTTATAAAATATTCTTCCCTTTAGTTGTTGTCCTTTGTTGTTATTGTTGTTGTATTTTACCCGCCCTTAGTCCTGTTTATGAAAAGCGTCTGAAACGGAACAGGCGTTTTATTTGTTTGAGCGAAGCGAGTTGTAAAACGCCCCGTTTCGGACTGCTTTTTATAGGACCCGGGCGGGCA
>CALYRQ010000071.1 GCA_945483375.1 uncultured Elusimicrobia bacterium | reverse complement strand
TTTTATGGGTGCGGCCTGCGAGTTTTTTGTTACTTTTACCCTGCGGGCCGCTTGCCCAAAAAGTAAAAATAAAAAATGTGTATAATCACTCTATGAACTGTATTTTTTGCGGCATTGCCGACGGCTCCGTCAAAAGCCAACTGATTTACGAAGATGACGACGTGGTGGCGTTTAAAGATTTAAACCCGCAAGCGCCCACGCATCTTCTCATCATCCCGCGCAAACATATTGCGCGTTTGTCCGAAGCGGAAGAGTCGGACGCGCTCCTGCTAGGCAAAATCCTTTTGGTAGCGCAGAAACTGGCCAAGCAGTTTAATATCAAGGATTTCCGCCTCGTCACCAACAACGGCAAAGGCGCAGGCCAGAGCGTGGACCATTTGCACTTCCACTTAATGGCCGGCAGACGTTTTTTGTGGCCCGCGGGCTAAACTTGCAAAAAACGCGCCAAAATAAGCTATAATATATATAAGGAAATAAAACGCCTTTTTTATTTTTGTCTACTAGCTGTAGAAGGTGGTGAAAAACGTAATGGTTTTCGTTAAAGTAAGAGACGCCGAACACCTCGAAGAAGCCCTCAAACGCTTCAAAAGAGAATGCGAAAAAAACGGTATCTTGAAAGAAATCAAAAGACGCGAAACGTATATGCCTCCGAGCGTAAAACGCAAAATTAAATCGCAGGAAGCCCAACGCCGCGCCAGACGCACCAAACGCAGACGTTTTTAATTAAAGCAGCACCACAGGCAATAGTCCTTTACGCAAGTATCGGGCTATTGCCTTATTTGCCTTTAATCCAAACCAAGCGGACGGCGCGTTGTGAACAATAATATCGTAGAAATCATCAAGGACAAGTTGGACATTGTGGAATTTATCCGGCAGTACGTACCAGGCCTTAAACGCGCGGGTAAAACCTACAAAGCCTGCTGTCCTTTTCATAAAGAAAAAACCCCCTCTTTCACTTGCAGCAGCGAAAAGGGGCTTTACTATTGTTTCGGCTGTCAGGAAGGGGGCGACATTATCGCTTTCCTGATGAAAATGGAAAACCTTTCGTTCAACGAGGCGCTCGAAAAACTGGCTGATATGGCCGGCGTGGAATACAAACCCGCCAAACCTATGACGGGCGAAGAAATGCGCCGCGCGGGCGTGCGCCGCCTGCTGGACCACGCCAAAGCGTTCTATCATAAAAATTTAATGTCCGCCGGAGGCGAATCCGCGCGCGCGTACGTGAAACAGCGCAATTTGACCAAAGAAACCTGCCAAAAGTTCGAGCTGGGTTTTGCTAAAAACGACGCCACCGCTTTCGCGCGCGAGGCCAAGGCCGCCGGATATACGGAAAAAGATTTGAAAGACGCGGGACTCTGCATTATCACCGCCTACGGCGCGCGGGACTATTACCGCAACCGCCTGATGTTCCCGATTATCAACCAACGGGGCGACACGGTGGGATTCGGCGGACGAATTTTAGGGGACGGCGAACCCAAATATTTAAATTCGCCGGAAACGGTTTTATTTACCAAAAGCCACGTTTTATACGGGCTGAATTTTGCCGGCCCCGCCATCCGTAAGGCGGGCAAAGCGGTACTGCTCGAAGGGTATATGGACGTTATCGCCTGCCACCAGGCGGGCGCAGAATATACGGTGGCTCCGCTGGGCACCAGCTTAACCGAAGAACACGCGCGGCTTTTAAAACGCTACACGGACAACGTAACCGTGTTATTTGACCCGGACGCCGCCGGGATTAAGGCCGCCCTGCGTGGCGCACTGATTTTAATTGAGCGCGGACTCTTCGTAAAAGTGGCCTCGCTGCCGGAAGGGCTCGACCCGGACGAATACATCGCCAAATACGGCAAGGAATCGTTCGAAAACATTTTGGACCAGGGGCAGGATTTAATCGCGTTTCACACGGGCTTACAGCTGGAACTGTACCCCAAACCGCTCGGCGCGCAGGACAAAACGCGCATCATCAGCGAGCTGGCGGAAACGATTGGCAAACAGCCGGATGAAATCGTCCGGCGCGAATGGGCCAAATACGTGGCCGAACACGTAGGCGTGGACGAAGCCCTGGTGCTTGAAAGGCTGCGCCGCCCGGCCATGCAAGCGCCATTTGCGCGAAGACAGGAAGCGCGGCCCGCCGCGCAAACGCCCGTGAGTCCGGCGGAAGAAGAACTGACGGCGTGGCTGCTGCGGTGCCCGCAGCATGCGGCGCTGTGCGCGGAATTGACGCAAAACGATTTTTCTACGCCCCAGGCGTGGAAATTATTTGAAGCCGTACGCAAAGCGGCCGGGGAAACCCTGGACGCGCAAACCGCCGCGCAAAAAGCGGCCGAATACGCGCCGGAACGGAAAAACGACATCGTCCGGCTGGCGTTATTTCAGCCGCCGCAGGACGCGGAACCGGCGCGCGATATCGCCGCCTGTGCGGCCAAACTGACGCACGCGGGCCTACAAAAACGGTTGGAAGAAGTCAAACGCCAGATGAAACGGCTCGGCGCGGGCAACGTGCCGCAAAAGATTTTTCAAGAATATATGCAGTTGCAAACCAAATTAAAAAAATAAGCAGTTGAGGGTATTTATGGCATCCGGAAACAAAGAGCTAAAAGATTTATTGGAAGAAGGGAAAGAGAGCGGTTTTCTGTCGCTGGAAGAACTGAACCGTTCCCTCGCCGCGGCGGACATGACCGCCGAAGATATCGACGGCGTCATGGGCACGCTGGACGACCTGGGTATCCAGGTGGTGGACCAAAAGAAATTCAAATCCGTCGCCGCGCAGGAAAAAGACATGCTCAGCGAAGACTGGTCCGCCAGCCCCGATATTTCCAATTCCATCCGCATGTATCTGTCCGAAATGGGCAAAGTGCCGCTCTTGTCGCGCGACGAAGAAATCACGCTTGCGCGCAACATCCGCGAACGCGAAAAAGAACTGCGCAAACTGGTTTTGGAATCCCCCATCACCATGCGCGAAATTTGTAACTGGGAAGAACTCGTCGACCAGGAAGAAATGACGACCAAAGAGCTCATGCCCCGCGGCAAACGCACAACGAGAGAACTTAACAACATGCGCCGCAAACTTAAAGACGCGGCGGCGTTTATCAGCAAACGCGAGCAGGAAATCACCAAACTCATGAAAGAACTGCGCGAAGGCGATTTGACCGATAAAAAACGCAACAACTGCATTGAAAAACTGGAAGCCAAACAAAAAGAAGTGGTGGCCAGCATCACCAAACTGAATTTAAACCAAAACAAAATCAAACGTTTGACCAACAAAATCAAAAACCTGGCAGACCGTTTAAGCGAAACCTCCAACGACATGCAGCGTTTTGACGATTACTTCGGATCTTACGATTCCGTCAAAAAACTCGTCACTCAGTTTCACGCAAAGAAAATCAGCGAAAACGAATTTAAAAAACAGACCAAATTTACCATCGAAGAACTGGACCGCGCCATTAGTAACATCGAAGACGTGCGCCGCCGCCACGACCAGATGGTCGACATGCTACCCATGACCGAAAAAGAATTCATCGCGTTTAACGACCGCATCGTTTTCTTTGAAGACATGATTTTGCAGGACAAATTAAAACTCATCAAAGCCAACCTGCGCCTGGTGGTGTCCATCGCCAAAAAGCACGTCAATTCCAATTTGGAACTGTCCGACCTCATCCAGGAAGGCGGCCTGGGCCTTATGAAAGCCGTGGAAAAATTTGAATACAAACGCGGGTTTAAGTTCTCCACGTACGCCACCTGGTGGATTCGGCAGAGCATCAACCGCGCGATTGCGGACCAGGCCAACACCATCCGCATCCCGGTACACATGAAAGAACTTGTTTCCAAACTGACAAAAGTTACCAACAAGTTCCGCCAGGAACACGGCCGCGAGCCCACGCTGGAAGATTATTCCAAAACGCTGCGCCTGTCCGTGGAAAAGGTGAAAAGCGTTCTTAAAATCATGCAGGACCCGATTTCGCTTTCTACGCCTATCGGCGAGGACGAAGATTCCAACCTGGAAGATTTTATCGAAGATAAGAACGGGCCGAACCCAACGAGCGCGGCGGTGGATTTTCTGCGCAAGCAGGAAGTGGCCGACGTACTGGCAACGCTGTCCGAACGCGAAGCCAAAATCATCAGCCTGCGCTTTGGGATTGATTCGGGCTACCCCCGCACGTTGGAAGAAGTGGGCAAGATGTTTAACGTAACGCGCGAACGCGTGCGCCAGATTGAGGCGAAAGCCATCCGCAAGTTACGCCATCCCAGCCGCACCAAGATGCTGAAAGATTACCAAGAATAGCAAAATGCAAAATACCCCCAGGAGCAAACCTGGGGGTATTTTTTTACAACAACGATCTCTGCTATACGCTATAAAGGGCAAGGTTCTCCCAAATAATGTCTCTCTAAATCATTATAAGCGGGCCAAGAGGCTGAGCAAGCATTTTCATCATAATGATCATACCGGCACCAGGCCACATACCAGGCCAAGAATTCCTGTCCATTTTCCCGCACATAATACACTTTTGGCAGTTGATACCGCTCCCCATCTATACAATAGCTGGGCTGAACATGGTCGGAAAAGTTATTGTTCCGCTGTTTTTCTAACATCGTCATATACCCCGAAAGTTTCCAGGTATCATACGCCGCCTGCGAATTAGTGATTTCTTCCACGTAATTTTCAGATCCTATGTCATTTCTATATACATAAGATACACCCGCTGTAGGATCCGGCTCCATCCGGCAGCTGTCTATTATAAAATCTGTAAGACAATATTCCCCCTTACAGCCGGACGTATCCCAGGCATTCCAATTGCATGTACTGCTGTTCCACGTACGCGTCCGCCTACCCGTACCGAGTTCACAAGGAAGGCTCTCGGTTAAAACGGAAGGTGTATTTTCACAGCCATCAGCTTGTTTAATATCTCCGCACGCCAAATAAAGTTCTTTGGAATCCGCACCTTTGAGTTTTAAACTCGCCCACTGCATTTGCCCGTTACTCTCACTGTTGGCACTTTGACAGCTGGGGCACGCTTTACCAAATAAATTTAAGTTGGCGGTTTTGATATCCTCCGCATTCACGCTTTCTATATTACCCGTTTGGATACGTACGTTTTGGAACGAGATTCTGCCAGCATCTGTGCCAGATCCCCCCAAACTGAGAGTATAGCCTTTTATCCCGCGACCGCCGTCCAAGTTTAACTTGCCGCCGTTTAAATTTACCCGATTGGCATTTAACGTAGCCGATGTTTCCGAACAACCTAACTTCATATCACAGGTACCCGTTAAACCAATATCCATTTGCTCCGCGGTGTTTACCTGGGAATAGGCTACATACGGTACCGGGAAATACGTTACCATGCTGATTTTGTTCTTGGCAAGTACGGGTAATGAAATTAAAAACAACAATACAAACAAATAAAACCGTTTCATATTTAAACCTCCTGTAAACGGCTCTATTTGTCCCTACAACGCATTTATTTAACAAAGAAGAGGAAGGGGACAGCAAAACAAGCAGTCCCTCCAATTTATCAAAAAAAAAAAACGAGTCAAGGCCCAGAGGCTGGGGGCCTTCCAGGCCGCGGAGATTGTCCGCGCTCATTAGACTAGTTTAAG
>CALYRQ010000070.1 GCA_945483375.1 uncultured Elusimicrobia bacterium | reverse complement strand
CCGGCAAAGCGTTAACGACGGAAAACAACAGCCCGCTGCTGCACTGGTCCCGATAGACTTTTTTATTGGGCCGCGCATACCCTTTAAAAGGAGCGCCCTCAAAATAGCCGTCCGGGATGTGGGAAATGGCGCCCGCACGGTAAATTTTACGGTTGGATAATTTCTTTCCGTTCACTAAAAATTTAGTAATTTTGACGGGATTCTTCTTACCGGGGCGATATTTATACTCCACATATACGTTTTTGGAATAAGCGAAAATGGAATAATCCCCGCGTTCTTTTTCCCGCCGGATGGTTTCGCGCACAGCCTGTTTTAATTTTTTGCCGGGGATATCAAACGTCGCCACATATTCGGTATACGGGAGAAGTTCCACCAAATCGCGCCCCGTCAGCACGCCGGGAGCCACATCCTTGCGAATGGCCGGAATTTGAAAAATGGTAAAATCCACTTTTTCCCGCGCGGAAAGCCAATCAAACATTTCATCCGCAAGCATTTTTGGCAAATCCGCCTCGGCATCCGCTCCCCGGGGATATTTGGGCAAAGTCTGCGGCACAAACGCATACGCCTGCCGCAAGGAGGTATTTTCTATCTCCGCCAGGCGCGCGGCGGTAGTCGGTTCTTCGCCCCAGGTTTCCGGGTCTAAGCGAATATAGCGCGCGGAAACATTTTCCAACGCGCCCGTTTGGTCATTAAAATCAAGCTCTACGCGCGTAGTTCCTTCCAGCATCGCTCCGCTTTCCACAAACAGCGGCCCGTTTTCCCCCAACCGGCGCTCCATATGGCGGACGTGGGCATGGCCGCCCAAAAACACGTCAATTTTGCGGTTTTGCGTCAGAGCCGGGGCCAAGACGCTTAAAATTTGGGAGGCTTTCCGGGCGTCGGCTATGGAATCGTGCGCCAGGAGCACCACGGCATCCGGTTTTTGCGCATACACCTCGCCAAGCAACTGCTCCCAGCCGGCCTTATCAAGCGCACTAATTTCCATTTCACCCGCCATGCCGGGGCCGTCCAGCGCATACCCGATGACGGCAATCCGCCGCCCGTTCCAGGTGTAAACGCGAAACGGCAAAACCGTTTTATTTTTCATCGGCAGGCCGTGCATATTGGAGGCCAAAACGTCCCCATTAAAAGAAGAAAGCGTTCCGCCTAAAATTTCGGCGCCGAAGTCGCTGTCGTGGTTGCCGACAGTCAGCGCGGCGTATCCGCGGCCCAATACGTTACGGCCGGATTTTCCCGCCGCGTTCATCAGTTCCACGGAATAAAGGCCGTTTGAATCATTGGCTTCTTTGTTGCCGCTGGAAAAATCGCCCGAATCCAACAGGACAAACGGTTCTTTCTCTCCGCGCAGGACGTTTTCCAATACGGCAAACCCGCCGAAAAGACGGTTATTTTTATCCGGCCGGGGAAAATAAAAGCCGTGAATGTCGCTGGTGTGGTAGATAACCAACTTTTCCGCCCAGCCGGGCAGCGTAAAACAGCTTACCGCCGCCAAACATACAAGTTTTAACAGATAAGTACGCATATAACTCTCCCTGAGTTTATTTTCTACAGTGTAGCAAAAAAATGCACTTTTCCGGCAGGTAATAAGAAAAAAAACCCTCCCCCACCTAAAAACGGGGGGAGGGTTTCAAATGCACGTTATCCAATTAGATGGAAAGTACGTAAAGCATGTTGGTGGTACCGGCTTTGCCGTAAGGAATACCGGCCGTAACCACGACGTTATCGCCCTCTTTGGCAAGTTTCTGGGCGATGACGGCTTTTTTGGTTTCGGCGGTCATATCGTCAAAGTTTTTCAAGTTTTCAATGACGATCGGCGTCACACCCCACACAACGGTCAGCTGGCGGGCGGTGGTGATGTTGGGGGTCAAGCCCAAAATCGGCAGGCCGCCGGCGCGCTGCTGGGAAGCACGGAGCGTGGTGGATCCAGAATCGGTAAACGTAACGATTACGTTGGCCGTATCCATGTTGGTGGCCACTACTCCGGCCGCGGTGGTGATGGCGCCTTCTTTGGTGGAATCGTTTTTGCGTTCCAACAAGGAAAGACCTTTGCGGTAGCGGTGGTCTTTTTCCACGGTTTCGATGATGCGGCGCATGGTGGCAACGGCTTCATACGGATGATCGCCCTGGGCGGTTTCGGCGGACAGCATGACCGCGTCTACGCCGTCGTAAACGGCAGTGGCGACGTCGGACGCTTCGGCGCGGGTGGGCATGATGTTGTGAATCATGGATTCAAGCATCTGCGTGGCGACGATAACCGGTTTGCCCGCTTTGCGGCAGCCGGAAACGATTTTTTTCTGCAGTACCGGCACGAGTTCGGGGCTGGTTTCCACGCCCAGGTCACCGCGGGCGACCATGATGACGTCGGTTAAATCGATAATTTCGCGCAAGTGTTCAATGGCGGAGGGTTTTTCGATTTTGGCGATGATGTGGGCTTTGGATTTCATGAGGCTGCGCAGTTCGATAATGTCCTGCGGTTCCTGCACGAAGGAAAGGCCGATAAAGTCGGCACCCAGCATTTCGGCGATTTTCAAATCTTCTTTGTCTTTGGCGGTTAACGCGGAGAGCGGCAATTTTACGCCGGGCACGTTTACGCCTTTTTTGTTGGAAAGTTCGCCGCCGGCGATTACGGTGCAGTCGGCGGAATCGGCGGTGTGGGAATCCACACGCAAGCGGACGACGCCGTCGTTAAGCAAAAGTTCCAAGCCGGGTTTTATCGCGGCAAAAATTTCTTTGTGCGGCAGGCAGACGCGGGTCTGGTCGCCCGGTTCCGGGTTCATGTCCAAGCGGAATTTGTCGCCTGCGGAGAGTTTAATGCGGTAATCTTTAAAAGTGCCGATGCGGAGTTTCGGGCCCTGCAAGTCAAATAAAATGCCCAACGTGCAGTTATATTTTTTTTCCATTTTGCGGATGTTGGTGACTCTTTCCTGATATTCAGGCAAAGAACCGTGGCTGCAGTTGCAGCGGAACACGGATACCCCGGCTAAAACTAATTTTTCTACGGCTTCTTCGTTGCTGGTGTCGGGACCGATGGTCGCGACGATTTTACAAAAGTCAGTATTTTTCGGCATAATCTATTTCTTTCCTCAGTTTACTTCTTGGAGTAAGGGGCCGGCTCTTCGCCGATTTCCCCCTTCTATCATTATTTTATTATTTTTGGGAGATATTTGTCAGCAAATCTTTACAAGGAAAAACAAAATCCTTACAATATTAGCATGACTGAAAAAACCCCTCTTTCCCCCAAGAAAGACTATTTTGCCCCCATGCACACGGCCGAACACATTCTCAATCAAACCATGGTTCGCGTTTTCGGCTGCGGACGGAGCAAAACCAACCATATCGAAAAAAATAAATCCAAGTGCGACTATTTCCTTCCGTCCGCTCCCACCCAAGAGCAGCTGAAAGAAGTGGAACGGCTGGTGAACGAAGTAATCGCCACGGGCCTGCCCGTACGCGGTGAAATAATGCCGCGCGCGGAAGCGGAAAAACGGGCGGATTTATCTTCCCTGCCGCCGGACGCCACGGGTGACGTGCGCCTGGTTTACATCGGCGCGTACGACGTCTGCCCATGTATCGGCAAACATGTGGAAAACACGGCCGAAATCGGTCGGTTTAAAATCAGCAGCTTTGATTATGCGGACGGAAAATTACGACTCCGCTTTAAATTAGAAAATTAACTTTAGGAGAAAACATGCAGAATTGGTGTAAAAAACTGTTTATCGTGCTGGCCGCCTGCGCGGCCGTCGGAACCCTGCACGCCCAGGACAACACGCGCGGCTGGCAGGTAGAACTGAAAAAACTGGCGTTTGACGTAACGTCCACCGAAGTAAAACACGCCGAAGTATACCAGGACTTTGCGGAAGCCCGTTTAACTTCCGACTCCCAAAGCGCGGTGCGCGGCCTGTTTGACATGATTGCCGACTACCACGCCCAACATTATCTGTGGACCAACGAACTGCTGATGGACTACGGCCGCACCAAAGTGCGCCCCGTGGAAGGCGAAAAAGTTACCAACGAAAACGCCGACAACATCCTGCTCACCACCGGATACACTCAACGCCTGTGGAAAGTGGACGATTTTATGGGCGGTTTTGAAATTGGGCCCTTCTTCAACCTGGGCTACGAAACCGAGTTTACCAAACCCGACCACTCCCCCCGCAAAAAAATTCTGCGCGGGACGGGCGGCGTCAAACTGTTTGAAGGCAAATATATCAAAAACCTGTTTGCCGCCGTGGTGGGTGAACGGGATTATACGTACCACCCCGCCGCCAGCAAACTGGCGTGGGAAGCGGGAGTAAAAGTGGAACAGCCCATCCGCGAAGGCGTAACGGCCAAGTACTCCGCCCTGTACCGCAAATACGTCAGCACATCCGAAAAACGCGCGACCGATTTAAGCTACGAATTTGAGGCCGACGCCCGCCTGGACGTACAGCTCTACAAAAACCTCTACCTGGCGCCGTTTGTTTCATATTACACGGCTAAAGGCAAGTACATTTCCAAACGCGGCGAAAACGTGTATGTGGGCGTATCGTTGTCGTTTAGCCACTTATTCCACGAAGCCAAATAACGGCTGGCATCTTTAAAGAACGCCCCCGGCCAAAACCGGGGGCGTTTTCTATATTTATCGGGAGAATAAACCGTCAAACTGGCCCGTCCAAACCGTATGCGGACGGATTTTTCCATCCGCGGCCTTGCGGATGATATCTTCGAGCCTTTCCAAGCCGTATTCGCCCCAAACGAGAACGTCTACGATATTCTCCGGCGCAATATCTTCATACGAATAGTAGATGGTTTTGGTGGAATTGTATAAACGGCTCATACCCGGCACCATATTGGGAGATCGGCGCACTTTAAACACAACGCCGATACCGTTTTTCTTAAATCCCTGCTGAAAAATATAATGCGCCGCCTCCACGCTGGATGAAGAAAAACTGACGGCAGCTCTTCCGTCGGTCCCCGTATTCCAGTTAGAAGTAGAGGGAGAAAACCCCTTGAGCATAACTTCCGTCAATTCATCCGGAGTAAGATGCATGCCGCGGAACAGAATATTTTTATCTCCATCAGAGGTATAACTCGGTTTCGCCAAGTAAGGATGAATTCTGCGTAGGTAGAAACCTTCAATATAATTGAAGGGCAAATGATACCCTTTTAAAATTTCTTCCCGGTACAGGCTGCTGCCGACGGATAAAAACAAACGGGAACGCACGGCGCGTTCTTGCTTAGCTTTAAGCACAACCTGCTTGACGGCATTCGCCTGCCCCGCAGGAAGCGAAGCAGGAAGCACCGGGATAAATTTTCCTCTGGCGGTCGACGGCAAATTTTTCAAAGCGCAGTAATAGGGTAAGCCGGAAATTCCGCTTCCTACAACGGTCTGTACGGTTTTTCTCGCACCGCGCGCGGCAACCACCGGCGCCTTTACGGCCTGCGCCTGCAACGGCGCGGCCAAAACGGACAACCCAACACCGCACAGTACGGCGGCCGGAATGATATTTATATGTTTCATGTTTATTTTCTCTTTTTTAGCATTAAAAAAGCCCCGGGCTTTTGGTAAAGTCCGGGGCGTGTTAAAATTTTTTGTCGTTATCAAGCAAACTGCCTGATGTTACGAATGATGCCCGGACCCTGTTGTTTATAATTAAAAGATAGCGCAAACACAGCAGACATAAAAGAAA
>CALYRQ010000069.1 GCA_945483375.1 uncultured Elusimicrobia bacterium | reverse complement strand
TTGGGAAGCGTGGATGCAAAAACCGTATATCTCGTATGACCGTCACACGCATAAAGCCCGTTTTGCGTTGCATAAAGATGCTCCGTTATTTTCTTCGCCCGAGTCGGTATTTTTATGGCAGGATGCGGCGGATATGGGTGTGAGAATGACGGAATCCGCCGTCGGGGAACCCATCTTGATTCTGGACGGGTTGCTGCATCCCAATTTGTACTCGTACGGGGCGGACGGAAAAGTGCAGTCTGTTCCCGGCATCCGCTTGAAAGTAAAAGAATTTTTCCGCATGGACCCGCTCTCTTTTATGCGGGAATTACAGAAAATCTCGCGGGAAGCGTTGCAGGCTAACCCTTCCGCCAAATTGGTTTTTTTGGAGCAAAAGGCCCGCTCAGGAGAATTTACCGACGTGCGCGAGTGCGTGGAAATCCTTTAATTAATCCGTTTGTTTTGTTACCCCGTCCGTAAGGGCGGGGTTTTTTATGTAATCTTTTTTTGTTCTTGTCAAAAGAGCGTTGGCGGAGATACTAAGTAGAAAGGAGGGGGTATGAAAACACGTTTTATAAAATATGCCGGGCTGGCGATTGTGGGCGTGATTGCCTGCGGAGCCTTATTTTCCGGCGTGCAGGTGGAGGAATCCTCCTTCGAAGCCCGCCGTGCTGCCATGCCCGTTAAACTGGCCGCCCTGCGTGCCCGTACGGATGAAGCGGGCGGGAAAGACCTCAGCCTGGCGCTCTTGTTGGGGTCCAAAAGTAAAGACGCGCGCCTGGTGGGCAGTACGGTGCTGGTGTACCAGGAATATCCCAAAGAACGCAAGCTGGCTGTTTTGCTGGCGGCTGCCGTACGCTACAGCGAACGGTTGGAAGTGTTGCAGCGGGTAAAGGACCAAACGTTAACCAACGCGCTTCTGCAGGCGCCGCCGGAAATGGAAGGCATAAACGGCATGTTCCAAACGGTGGACGAGTTAAATGCGCTTTTGCCCGCGCAGTTTAAGAATGCGGTAGATTCGGCGCGTGCGTCGGTGCTCGGGCCGGAATATACGCGCCAAGCGGTGCCGCAGGCGTTAAAGGCGCGCAGCCAGCAAACCTCGCAGGCGGACCGGGACTGAATTTTCCGCATTCTTTTTAACGGCTCCCGTTAGGGGGCCGTTTTTGGCGCGGAGTGAAAAAATCGCTTTGACTGACGAACCAAAAAAACTACAATATTACAAGCTCTGTTTAGGAAAATGTATGCTCAATTTAACCAAATCCACCAAAGAAACCGTTTACATGAAAATTATCCGCGTGCTGTTGGCGACGTGTTTTCTTGTCGTGCCGCTCGTGTTTTTTACCGATTTGACGGCCAACCCGTTTTTTACGCAAAACGTGTTGCTCTACATTCTCATGGCATTAATCAGCGGTACGTTGGCATTCAAATTTTTGCGTTCCAAAGATATTGATTTTACCAAAACGTTTTTTGATTTGGCTTTTTTTGTGTATGTAATTGCGCTGGCGGTGGGGTGGCTGTCGGCCGTTTCTTCGGCCCCGCAGGCCATGCGCCAAACCATGTTTTACGGGCTTCTTAATTACGGCACGCTTCTTTTGATTGTGGCGTTCGGTGCGTACGTGATGAGCAAGAACGTGGTTTTTTCGGGCACGATTGAAAGCAAAACCAATTATATTTTGCTGTTTTTTGCCTGGGGCGGTTTGTGGTATTTTCTGCCGCATTTAAAAACGCATTTTTCCACGGACGGACTCTTGGCCCATGTGTTTGACTGGTACGCTCTTTTCTTGTGGATTTTGGGGATTTGGCTGGGCGTGCGCGTACTTAAAAAACTGACGCAGGAAAATATCCTGGTGCTGATGTTTGTGGCCGTATTTTTGGCGTGCTGTTACGGGGTGATCCAGGCGCTCGGGCTTGAATTTTTATGGCCGTTTGAAATCAACCAGTTTGCCTCCAAAGCGTTTTCCACCTTCGGAAACCCGAACTTTTTATCCTCCGCCGTGGTAATGCTGCTCCCGTCGCTTCTCGTGTATTATATGCGTACGGACAGCAAGAAAGATTTTTGCGTGTACGGTCTGTTGGTGCTCGTCTATATTTTATTTCTGTCGTTCGGGCTGGCGCGCTCGTGCTGGTTTGGGGCGTTGTGCGGGCTGTTTATGATGTGGATGTTCGGTACGCTTCGCGCGCTTATTTGGAAGCGTAAAGGACGCGTGTTTTTGCTGGCGTTGCTGGCCGTTGGGGTCGGCTGGGGAAGTGTGTACTGGAACACGGACGACGCTCCCAGCCCCGTCGCCAAACGCGCGGCGGAACTGGCGCAGGTAACTCCTTCCAATATTACGCTGAAAGTAAACCGTAGCGACATTTTCCAATCTCTTCACCAGCGTTTGTTTATGTGGGACGTCGCCAAAGAAATTTTTTTGGCGCGCCCCGTCCTGGGCAGCGGCCTGGGAAATTTCCAGATGTCTTTTATGCAGCACCAGCCCACCACGCTCCTGCGCTACCCCGATTTGCGCGATTTAAAAACCATTACGCCCGCCCCGCATAACGAGCTGTTTTTCCAACTGGCACAGGGGGGGATTGTCGGGTTGGGATTGTTTTTGTTTATGTTCATGGTGCTTTTTTTGGAAGTGAAAGACTTTGCCGCCCATAAAAAAGAGGGCGATAAAAAACAGCTTTTGCAGGCTTTGTTCTGCGGTATTTTGGGCATGCTGGCCGACAACATGCTTAACATTTCGTTGCACGCCGTAGTGCCGGCGTTTATCTTTTGGTGGATTGTAGGCGCGGAGGTCAGCGGCGTGGGTAAAGAAGAACGCCGTGTGCTGATTACGGCCAACCCCGTCACCAAAACGGTGGCGCTGATTACCCTGGGTCTTAGCGTAGCCGTGATTGCCTGGCAGGGCCTGTGGCTGGCGAGCGAGTACCGCTCGTTTGCGGGGCAGAAAAACATCGCCGCAAAAGATTACGAATCGGCCGAAAAGAATCTTTCCGCCGCGCTGTCTTTGTATCCCGCCAATACGGAAGCGGGTTTTAGGCTGGGCAACGTGCTTTTGGCGCAGAATAAATATAAAGAAGCCTTGTCCGCGTTCGAAAAAACCATGTCCGCCGCCGCGTATTACGAGGAAGTTTACTTCCATGCCGCGCTGGCCGCGCTGGGCGCGAACGACAATAAAAAAGCCGTGCATTATCTGATGGATAACTTGCGTTTGCATCCGTACAATTTGTCCGCGTACGGCATGCTTTCCCAACTGCTGTACGAAGACCCCATCTACGCCGATAAATCCGCCCTGGACCTGATGGAACGCGGGTTGACGCTCTTCCCGTACGAAACGGGTTTGTGGCGTCTGGCGGGGGAAGTCTACCGCAAACTGGGCGAAACGGAATACGCCAAAAACATTTACAAACGCGGGCTGGCCGTCGACACGTTGGATAAAGAACTGCTGGGCCGTTTAGACGCGCTGTATGCGCCGGGCGAAGACAAACCCGCCGTTTTGGAGCAGGCCGCCCGTCTGCAGAAATACCGGGAAAAAGCGGATCGTTTTAATAAAATGTCGCCTTATTACCAACAGCGTCTGCGTTCGAATATCGAGGCGTACATCCGCGATTATCCGGACGATACCAACGGCTCCATTTTGCTCGCGCGGGTGCTTTCTTTGGCGGGCAACGACATTAAAGCCAAAGAAGTGCTGGAAGAAGTGCTGGAAAAACACCCGGACGATTTGTGGGCCAACTTGGCTTTGTCCACTCTTCTGTATAAAGCGGAAGATGCGGAAGGGGCCAAACGCTGCCTGCAGGACGCGCTGTTTTATTATCCTTCCAATTCGTTGGCGTTGGCGCGTTTGAAGGCCATTTTATAGGAAGGCCGAAGGGTGGAGCGCGTAATTTTTATAAAAAATAAAAATTAGCCTTTACAAAGCGTGTGAAATTGCTATAATTCTATTATCTGTGTGTCCGGCTGTTGAGATGATGCACGGTAAGGGACAGGATTACTGAATGATAAAAATAAATAAATTCTTGGGTTATTTGATCGTATCTATTTTCTGTTTATCTCTGACGGGGGGCAGCCAACTGTCCGCCGCAACGCCGGCCCGCCAGCTGGCCAAAGGCATTTCGCTTTATAACGACAATAAGAACGATGAAGCCATGGAATACTTTATCGACGTTCTCGTCAACGGTAATAAAGATGAAGTGGCCGAAGCCAATAAATATGTGGAATTAATCCACAACCGCATCGGCGGCATTCAAACGCCGGTGGAGGTGGACGTCAATTTTAAAGAAGGCGAAGTAAAGAGTCTGGACGCCGCCGCAGACGCTTCCATTTTGGCCGCCCAACAGGCCGCACAGGATGCTGCCGCCGAAGCCGCCGCTAAAGCCCAGGCCGCTAAAGAATCGGCCGAAGCCGCCGCCTTGGCCAAGAAAAACGAAGCCGTCGCCGCCGTGGAAGCCCAGCAACAGGCGCTGACGGACCGCATTGAAGCGCAGCGTTTGGCCGCTATGGAACAGGCCGAAGAAGATCGTCAGGCCGCGCTCCAAAAAGCGGCAGACTTTAACGACGCTTTATTAGGCTCTGCCGCCGTGGACGCCACCGTCGGTGCCGACGGTTTACCCGCCACTTCCGCCGCCGATAAAGCCGCGCTCTCCGCGCTGGCTTCCGAAGAACTTTCCGCCGCTGACGCCGCCCGTCAGGAAGGCGTGCTTACGACGGCCTCCGAACCCGCTTCCAGCACGTTTATGGATTTAACCACGCCCGAAGCCATCCAGGCGCGTGACTTGTACACCAAACAGAAAATCGAAAGCATGACCGCCGCCGCCATTGAAAAAATCAATGCCGTTAAAGGCGTTCACCTCTATATGCGCGACGGCCGGCCCGACGCGCTGGATATAGACCCCGAAGTGTTGTTTGACAAAAATAAATTTAAAACTTCCGCTCTGCCCCTTTTAAATAATGTTTATGAACTGTTGGCGCTGACCCAAGGCTCCGCCTACGTTATTTTGCCTCCCGGTTCTTATACCGACGACGTGACTTTGTCCGGCATTCGCCAGGCCATGGCGCTTAATTCGTATTTGATTAACCGCGGCATTTCCCAGGGCAAACTGCATTACAATATGGGCTTGGCCGACCAGGAACCGCCCGCCCGTTTTGCCAATTTAAACGGCGTGGCCGTTGTGTTTGATTACGACGCCAAACTGCCCGCCAACTTGGAAAAGAACGAAAACAATGTAAAAGCCCCGCTTCTCAGCATGGCTGTTGTTCCGCTCTGCCACGCGATTGACCGCTCTTTGGGCGAAGCGTTTGCGATTGATTTCTCCGTACTCGAAACCGTGAACCCGGTGGACAACTGGATGCTCCAGGTGGTTCAGCACGGCCGCGACGGCAATTTCTACGTCGTCCGCCAGCTGGAAGGCTTTACGCCCGTCTACCATCAAATTTTGTGGAACGGCCGTAAAGGCATCATCGGGCCGGAACTTCCCTGCGGTAAATATACCCTGGTGCTGACCGCCACCGACTTAAAAGGCGAAAAACAAACCTTGCGCCGCCGCATTGTGGTGAAATGCTCCGAACAGAAAACGGGCTCCTGCCAAACGGGCTCCTGCGCCGCATCCGCTTCGGATGAGTTGTGCCCCGACTGCAATTATAAATCCGCGCGTCTGTGGGTGAAACCCGGCCGCACGATGGGCGCTCCGAAAGCCGCCTCTGTGGCGAAGAACGCCG
>CALYRQ010000068.1 GCA_945483375.1 uncultured Elusimicrobia bacterium | reverse complement strand
AAGAAGAGAATATACAGGACGGATGATACAATTCCGATAATCAGCGAATCAATCAGCAGGGCGACGGCGCGCCGCCAAAAACCGGCATACGGATAAATGCGGGACATAATTTTCTCCTATAGATAAATTTATTATCCAGTATACTTTTTTGTCGTCGCGGTGGCAAGAAAAACCCGCGTTCTTTTGGGAACGCGGGTAAACAGACCGGGTACAAGAGCGTCAGTTACATTCTTCAAAGCCGGTAGCGTCGCATTCAAAACCTTCACAGCAGACGGTTTCGCCGGGAGCGGCTAAACGCAGCGTAAAGTTTTCCCCGTCGGCCTCAAAGCTGGCCTGAAAGCCGCGCCGCGAGCGCGAAAAAGTGATGCCGTCCACTTCCACTTCTTGCTGCAAAAGTTGCGGTTGTGCGGCAAGCGTCTGCAGGCGCTGGGCCGCCACATTGGCTTTAATGGCAGGCGCGTTGCGCAACATGGAAATCATAATAATCACGACGGCCGCCCCGCCCAATAATACGCAAAACAGTCCCAGCCACACGGGGTGGGAGGGCGTATCGGGCAGTTCGTCGCCGGGTTGGAAGTCGGCGTGTACGACGTAAGTTTGCGCGATATAATCATGCAAGGCGCGTTTGCGGTTGGTCAGCCCCGCCATTACAAACCCGATGTACATTAACGCGTAAGAGAGCATTTTGGCAAACGTACGGCCGGTGGCGCGGCCGAAGCCGATGCGCCCGCCTTTATAATCCACTACTTTAATGCCCATCATCCGTTTGCCGAAAGTGGCTTGTTTTTGACCGCTTTCCAGAAGAGCAAAATAAAGCCAAAAGGAGATAAGCCCCAACGCTTGCCAGAATAAATAAATGCCTACGATGGCCGTCAAATGGACGGCTGCGGCGTCGCTCCCTTCGGTTTGGGCCATTTTGGCGGCCTGCCAAAATACCATCGGCAGGCAGATAACGGCGGGCGGAATGGAAACGAGGATTCCGTCCACGACGAATGCGACGGCGCGTTTCCAAAAGCCAATATACGGTGTGTTGTTCATAAAAACTCCTTTTTATTGTTTGCCGTGCGTATATACGCGCGGCAATTTGCAAAAACGGTTATTTGCGCGGTTTTTTATAGCAGCGGCGGCAACGGGCCTGGTAAGCGTCTGTAGTGCCCACCACAATGCGTTTTTTGTCTTTGCTGATGCGCTGGGTAAAGCTGGCCGGATTGCCGCATTTGGTGCAGACGGCCAGGTTTTTGGTAACGTATTCGGCCTTGGCCAAAAGCGCAGCGGTAACTTCAAAGGGTTCGGCGCGGTAATCGGTATCCAGGCCTGCGGCGATGACGCGTTTGCCCATTTTAGCCAGTTTGTCGCACACGTCCACAATGCCTTTGTCGAAAAAGTTGATTTCGTCAATCGCGATGACTTGCGTGTCTTTTTCGATTAACGGCAAAATTTCGGACGAGTTTTTTACGCAGGTGGCCGCCACTTTGTTTTGGTTGTGGCTGGTGATGCTGTCAATTCCGTAGCGCGTATCTATTTTGGAATTAAACAGCTGCACTTTTTGTTTGGCGATAAGCGCGGTGCGCACGCGGCGGATGAGTTCCTCGGTCTTGCCCGAGAACATACACCCGCAGATTACTTCTATCCAGCCTTGTTTGTGGTACATCAACGGATTTGCCATAGAGTCGCTTCCTTGTGTATTAATCTCTTAAATCGCCCGGTCCGCGCCAGGGGTACCAGTAAGCGTCTTCCGCCTGTTTGGCTTGTTTAGCGGGATCCCTGCCGCAGATAATGTTAATGCGGAAGGAGAAAGACAGGTTATGGTTGCGGTCGCGCACGGTCAAATCGATATTGGCGTCGTGGAACGTGTATCCCACGCGCAGCAGTTTGTTAAAACCCACCAGGCTGCCGCGGAAAAATACGGCGTCTATTCCCAAATCGGCCAGCCACTTGCCTCCGGCGGGACGCAGTCCCCAGGTGGTGGTGGCGGTATAACGGTCCGCATTGGTTTCGTAGAGGGAGCCGGGGTCGGTATAATCAGCAAAGTTGTTTAAACCCAGGCCGATCAGCTGTTCTTTTACGATGAAATTGGATTGCGCGATAAAGTTGATATTTTTCTTTTCCAAGTCGTACTGGTCCTGGATAAAGAAGTTTATTTTCCCATCCGGCGAATTGTAGCCCCATTCCAGCAAAAGCGGTTCCACGCGGGATTTAAGGTGCTGCCACCCCAGTTCCCGGCCGAAGCCGTTGGTTAAGTCGTAGGTGTAATCGGCCAGGTTAAAGCCGGAGCCGAAGCGGACGTACGTGTTAAAGGTGGGGCGGTAGTAGTTGTTGATGTATAAGCGGTTGACTTCGATGCCTTTATCCGGGGACGTATGGTCCGAGGCCAACGTTCCCGTAGACAGACGTTTGGTGAACTGATAACCGAAATCCGTCGTGCCCAAAAAGGTGCGGGTTTGCAAATTTAAGTCCGTGCCGATGCGGGAAACCCAGGCGTCTTTATCGTTGTAATTGGCGTCGGCGAACGTGACGGTTTGGTCGTAATACGCGCTAGGAGCGAAGGTGAGCCCGCGCATCAGCCGGAACGATTTTTCCGCCGTCCACCGCGCGTGTGCCCGGCGTTGGTAGGGGCCTTCTTCATTGGGCAGGCCGTTTTTGTATTGCAGGTTGGAGGTGTTGTTAAAATCCACTTCCAGCCGGTTGGAGGTTTTTAACAGCGGGTCGTTAAACGGCAGCAGCATGAATTTAATTTCCGGCAGGGTGCGCGTTTCGGCCATAAAGGTTTGTTTGTCCCAGGCAAAGATATCTTTTTCCTGGTAACTTACGCGCAGGGTGGAACGGCGCGTTTGGCGGGAAAGCGAAAAGTTCGTTTCTTGGTCCGGCATGAAAATATACGGGTTGCTGCGGAAGAACGTGTCGTTAAAGTACGGATCCGATACTTTGCGGAATTGCGTTTGGAATTGGTAGAGCGCGCCGTCCGGGTTGTTGAAGTGGTCGGACGAGTCGTACATTTCCCACCAGTAGCCGCCCTGAAAACCCCAGCGGTTGGAGCTGTTTAAGTCGATTTCCGTATGGTCGGCTTGGTCGTTAATATATAAAAATTCGCCCGAACCGCGCAGGGTGGGGGACTCAACGGCCGTCAGGCCGCCTCCGATACCCAGGCCGGATTTGGTGTAATAATCCAGTATTAACGTGGGGCGCAGGTTCAGTACGGGCCGGAACACGGTGGACGTTAACACACCGAGGCCGACTTTGTCGCTCTGCGTAAATTCCACATAGGTGGTCCAGGGTTTTTGGGAATCAAGCGATCGCCAAAATACGGGCAGGTACATTACCGGGAATCCGTCCAGTTTAAAAACGGCGTTGGTGCCGAATACGCGCTTTTGCGGCGAAACGCTTAATTTGCCTACGGAAACGGTATAGTGCGGGTCCGGCTTGTTGCAGCAGGTTACTTCGGCCCCGCGCAGCACTTGTTTCCCGTCTTTGGAAGAAATCTGTTTGGCGCCCACCACGCGCAACGGCGGATATTCGGTGGTGAGGTTGTCGGCGGTAAAATCTTGCGTGGTGTAATTGACGGAGACATTTTCCCCGCGCAGAATACCGCCCTGTCCGTCTTCCACCGTAATGGGGCCTACGGAAGTAATGATGGTGTTGGGTTCGTCAAACGTAATATTTTCGCCCGTGACGGTACGTTTTTTGCCGTCCGCCGTTTTTTGTATGAGCGTTACGTTGCCCGTTAAATTGATTTTTTTGGAATTGGGTTCCAGGTTGGCCTGGTCGGACGTGAAATAGACAAACCCGTCCCCGTCCGGCGGCGGGAGCGTATTATCCGCCGCGAAAGCAGGGCAGGAAACAAGCAAAAGGGCGCAAAGGAGCTTAAGCGAAGGGGTTACTTGCATAATACGTGTTCCTGCTGCGCGCGGTAAATGGCGTACATGGCCGCGCCCACTCCTCCGATATTGGGGTTTTGGGACACTAAAATTTTCAGCCGTTTAAACGGCGTTTTGATTTGCTGGTTTTCCAGCACGCGTTTTAAAGCGGGCATAAAGAACTTGGCCGCGCCGGATACGCCGCCCGTTAAAACGACGGTGTCCATATCCAATACAAGCGTAAAGTTGGCGATGCCGATACCCAAATAATAGCCGGTGTCTTCCCACACTTTTAATGCGGCCGCACAGCCTTTTTCGGCGGCGCGGGAAACCGTTTCGATTTTAAAATCTTTTTGGGCGCTAACGAGTTTGGCGAGCTCGCTCTGCGGGTGGGCCGCTATGGCTTCCATCACGCGGCGTTTAATGCCGATGGTGCCCACAAACGCTTCCAAACACCCGCGCGCGCCGCAGCCGCACAAAGGGCCGGAGGCCAAATCGGCGATTTTGGTGTGCCCGATTTCGCCCGCAGTGCCGTTGGAACCCTGGTAGAGTTCTTTATTGATAATCATGCCGCCGCCCACGCCGGTGCCCAGCGTAACCACGAGTACGTTGGTTCCCTGGCGTTTTAAATCGGCTTCGTACACGCCCCAGGCGGCCAGCGTGGCGTCGTTGGCGACGCAGGGGGTAATGCCCGTATGCTTTTTAAGCATATCGGCCAGCGGCCAGTCGGCCACGTCTTTAAATTTTAAATTGGGGTTATAGCGCAGGATTCCGCGCTGGTTATCCACGTCGCCCGGCGCGCCGACGGCCACGGCTACGCGCTGGCCCGGGAATTCTTTTTGAATGGAGTTGATAAAATCGCCGATTTGGGCGATAAATCCGTTTGCTCCTTTGGAATAATCGGTTTCAATTTTTTCTTTGCGGAAGATTTCTCCGTGTTCGTTCATGACGAATAATTTTACAAAGGTTCCTCCGATGTCTACTCCAACCCCAATCATAAATCTTGCTCCTTGCTTTTTGGATGCGCGTGGCGGTATACGTTTTTTAATTTTTCCAATGATACGTGCGTATACACCTGCGTTGCGGCCAGGCTTTGGTGGCCTAGCATTTCCTGCAAACTTCTTAAATCACAGCCGTTGTTCAAAAGGTGCGTGGCAAACGAGTGGCGCAGGCTGTGGGGCGTCACTTTGCGCGCCAAATGCGCGGAAATGGCCGTATTCTTAAAAATATACGCTAGGCCGTCCCCCGTCAGCGGTTTGCCGTGCGCGTTTAAAAACAGCGCGTCCTGCGGCAGGGGGGAAGGGCGGCAGGCCAGATAATCTTTTAAGGCCGCGAGGGCTGCGTCCGTAACGGGCACCAGCCGTTCCTTACTTCCTTTTCCGAGCACTTTGACGACGCCGTTAAAAAAGTCGACGTCTTTCACTTTAAGCCCGGTCACTTCGCTGCGGCGCAGGCCGCTTGAGTACATCAGTTCAAAAAGCGCTTTGTCGCGCGGCGCGAAATTTTTGCTGTGCGCGGCCGATTCCAGCAGGCGATCCGTTTCCGGCACGGTCAAAAATTTGGGCAGAATTTTCTCGCGTTTGGGCGCGGGTAGCAGTTTGAACGGGTTGCTGGCCAGTTTGCCCTGCTCCAATAAATACGCCGCAAAACTGCGAAGCGCGGCGATTTTACGTAAAACCGTATTGCGTGAAACGTGCTTTTCCGTTTGCGCTCCGGCCAGAAAAGAACGGATGTTGGCCGGGGTAAAAAAGCGCAAATCTTCCTGCCTGCGGGCTTTTGCAAAATGCAAAAATTCGGTTAAATTCTCCCGGTACGCTTTAATGGTGTAGGGCGAAAAATTTTTGTTTTGCAAATGTAATAAAAACGCTTCCACCCAGTCTTTCACGCAAAACCTCC
>CALYRQ010000067.1 GCA_945483375.1 uncultured Elusimicrobia bacterium | reverse complement strand
GAGCCGCGCCACTTCGCCCGGATGCGGCGTATAAATAACAGGGGTATGATGCGGCCAAACGGTGCCGTTTTCCGCTGCCATAAAATTAAGCGCATCGGCATCTACGATTTGCGGCAAATCCAGCTCCGTCAATAAGCGGGAGAGCAGCGGGCTTTTGCCCATACCCGGGCCGATAACGGCCACCGACGGCTTTCTGTCCGCACAAAAAGACTGCAGTTCGTCAAACGCTTCCGCGGCTAAATATCCCTCTTCCGTTTCCGCAAGCGGCAGCGTGATAACTTCCGGCAGTGCGGCGGCAAATGCAGGCTGCATGCTTTTGGGAAGCGCCCAAAATACAAGCCCCGCCCCCGCCAACAGCGCGCTTTTGGCGCACAAAAAACCCGCGCCGCACATCGTGCGCGAACCCGCCACCACCAGCACGCGGCCGAACGAACCTTTGTTGGCGTCTGGCGGGCGGACGGGAAATAACTGCCGGGCTTCTTCGCGCGTTATTTTTTTAATCACGGTACACCACCGCCGTAGCCGTTGCGTAATGTTCTGTATGCGACAGCGAAATAAGAATATTCAGACCGTCGAAACGGCGGTCGTTTACATGCACCGCGGGACGGCCGCTTTCCAAATTGGTAACGGAAATACTTTTAAACGCCACGCCGTCGAACGGCAAGGCTTTGTAAACGGCTTCTTTGGCCGCAAAGCGGACGGCCAAATGCTGGTAACGGTTTTTGCGCGCCAAACAGTAGGCGATTTCTTCTTCCGAAAAAATCCGCTCAAGCGCGCCCGGTTTCCCGGCAAACGCTTTAATGCGTTCCACTTCTATCAAATCCGTTCCCAGGCCGACTATTTCCATCTTATTCCACCGTTACGCTCTTAGCCAGGTTGCGCGGTTGGTCAATATCGCACCCCAGCCGTTTGGCAATCCAATACGCCAAAAACTGCAAAGGCACCACATTCAAAGCGGGCTGTAAAAACTCACTCGCCTGCGGCACGAGCAACACTTTGTCCGCCACGTCTTTGGCCTGTTTTTCGCCGTCCGGCGTAGTAACCGCCACTACAAACGCGCCGCGGGCGCGGCATTCCTGGCAAGCGGAGAGCATTTTTTCAAACAGGCTGTCGTGCGGCATGAGCATAAATACGGGGGTGCCTTTATCAATAATCGAAATTGGCCCGTGCTTGATTTCCCCCGCCGCAAACCCTTCCGCACTGCGGTAAGAAACTTCTTTTAATTTAAGCGCGCCTTCCAGCGCAATCGGAAAGTTTACGTTGCGGCCCAAAAATATAAAGCGGTCCGCTTTGTAAATTTTGCGCGTTAAGTGGCGGACGGTATATTCGTCTTTCACCACTTCGCTCATGGCTTTGGGTAATGCCATCAGTTCTTTATAAAGTTTGTCGAATACGTTTTGGCTGAGGTTCCCATTGGCGTTACCCAGAAAAATCGCCAGCGCGTACATCGACGTAATTTGGCTGGTAAACGCCTTGGTGGACGCCACGCTGATTTCCGGCCCGCAATGGGTAAAGAACGTGCTGTCGCACGTGCGCGTAAGCGTAGAACCCAGCACGTTGCAAATGGCAAGCGTACGGAACCCGAGCGACTTGGCTTTTTTTACCGCGCCGATGGTATCGGCCGTTTCGCCCGACTGGCTGATGGCAATCGCCAGCGTATCCACGCGGTGCGGAACGGTGCGGTATTTGTATTCGCTCGCCAGGTCCACGCTGACGGGAATACCGGCAAACTGTTCGATATAATACTTGCCGACAAGCCCCGCATGATACGCCGTACCGCAGGCGATAATATGAATATTCTGCAGGCCGCGCAACGCTTCCGTATTGAGCCCCAGGATTTTGCCGAAGTCGGTCCGCGCGGTGCGCAGGGTGTCTTCGATGGCTTGGGGTTGGTCGTAAATTTCTTTCAGCATGAAGTGCGGATATCCGCCTTTTTCGGCGGTTTGCTGGTCCCAGGAGATTTTAACGGGTTTTACTTTTTTGGCTTTGCCGGCTTTATCCAGCACGGTTACGCCGTCCACGCGCAACACGGCAATTTCGCCGTCTTCCAAAAACAGCACTTTGTTCGTGTGTTTTAAGAAGGCGGGAACGTCGGACGCCAAAAAGTTTTCATTTTCGCCGAGGCCCACCACCATCGGGCTTTGGTTTTTTACGCCGACGATCAGCCCGGGCGTACGCGCCCACAATACGCCGTACGCAAACGCGCCGGAAATTTCCGCGTTCGTTTTTTGCACGGCTTTAATCAGCAGGTCCGCGTCGTTCTTGCCGGAAACGTGCTTTAAATTTTCTTCAATTAAGTGTGCAATGACCTCGGTATCCGTTTCGCTTTTGAACTGGTGGCCGAGGGATTTTAATTTGTCGCGCAGGATAAGATAGTTTTCGATGATACCGTTATGCACGACGACAATATCGCCCGTGCAGTCGGTATGCGGGTGGGAGTTTTCCTCGCTCGGTTTGCCGTGCGTAGCCCAGCGCGTGTGGCCGATACCCGTCGAACCTTTGGGATTGGCCAGAAGCGCAGCTTTTTCCAGTTCCGCCACCTTGCCTACGGCGCGCACCGTTACCAGCCGCCCGTTTTGCAAAATGGAAACGCCGGCGGAGTCGTATCCGCGGTATTCCAATTTTTTAAGACCGTCTATGATGTAAGGGACGCTGTTGTTGTTCCCCACATAACCAATAATTCCGCACATAGACGCTCCTTATAATAAGCCTTTCATTTCGCTTACGGCCGCGGGCAGCCCCGCAAACACCGAGCGCGTGATGATGGAGAACCCGATGTTCATGCACGCCATGCCGCCGATGTCCGCCACCGCCAGCACATTATGGTAATCCAGACCGTGCCCGGCGTGGACTTCGAGCCCCAGTTCTTTGGCGAGCAAAGTCGACAGTGCCAAATCCTGCAATAATTTGCGGGAGGCTTTGGCCGTGGTCGCTTCGCTGTAATCGCGCGTGCACAGTTCCACAATGTCCGCGCCCAATTTGGCCGCAGTGCGGATATCCGCCGCAACGGGGCTGACGAACAGACTGACTAAAATTTTCTTTTTGTGGAGTTTTTCAATCATCTCCATCAGGCGTTTTTGCACTTTGGGCGTAAATTTAAGGCCGCCCGTGGTGGTTACTTCGCCGGGTTCTTCCGGCACGATGCAAACGGAAAACGGTTTATATTTAAGCGCGGCTTTTTCCAGTTCCGGCGTGTAGGAACATTCCAGATGGATTTTGCCGGGGAAGGTTTTGCACAAACGGGCCACGTCTTTCTCGTTGATGTGGCGTTCATCTTTGCGCAGATGAACGACGATATAATCCGCCCCCGTGCTGAGACACACGGCCGCGGCGTCCACCGGGTCCGGGTACGGAGCGCGGCGCGCCTGGCGCAAAGTGGCAATATGGTCGATATTAACGCCTAATTTTAAAGTCATTTCAAAACCTCCGTTTTTTGCCGGTACAAAGTTTCCACTTCGTTCATTACGCGGTCCACCAACGTTTCCTCTTCCCCCTCCACCAAAATGCGGAGTTTGGGCTCGGTACCGCTGTAGCGCACGATGACGCGGCCTTTGCCGCCCATCTGCTTTTCAATTTCCGTCACGCCGGGGAGGAAACCCTCCAGGCTGGCCAGCGGCGGTTTTTGCGTTACGGCCACGGCTTTTAATTTGCTGGGGTAACGCTTCCATTGGTCGGCAAACCAGCTGACGGGCTTGCCCGAACGTTTTACAAATTGCAAAAATTGCAGGGCGGACAAAATACCGTCGCCCGTGTTGGCGAACTGGCGGAAAATAATATGGCCGGAAGTTTCTCCGCCAATGGCCAGACCGCCTTTTTCGAGTGCTTCGGACACGTACTTGTCACCCACGGTGGTCAGTTCCACGTCCACGCCGTTTTCTTTTAAATAGTTAATGCAACCCAGATTGGCCATAATGGTAAGCACCGCTTTGTTGGCGGGCAAACGGCCGGACTCTTTTAAGCACAGAGCGGAAGAGGCGATGATATTGTCCCCGTCCAGTTGGCGGCCTTTTTCGTCGGACGCCATTACGCGGTCCGCGTCGCCGTCAAAGCTGAACCCGATAAACGCGTTTTCTCTTACCGTCAGCTCACGCATAAATTCGGTATGCAACGCGCCGACGTTCTTATTAATATTGGTACCGTCCGGCTTGGCGGCGGTGACGGTTACGTCCATCCCCAGCCCGGCAAATACGTTGGCGGCCACTTTGTAGCTCGCGCCGTTGGCGCAGTCCAGCACCACTTTGGTGCCTTTTAACAGGTCCGCGTCTACGGTAGACATTAAAAATTGTTCGTACAGTTTAACGAGGGATTCGTCCGTGGCAAAAGTTCCCTTGGGCTCGGGAACGGAGGTTAACGATTCAATTTCCGCTTCGATGGAGTTTTCCAACGCTTCGGGCAATTTGGTGCCGGCGTTGGTAAAAAATTTGATGCCGTTAAATTCGGCCGGGTTGTGGCTGGCGGAAATGACCACGCCGCACAAACTGCCCGTTTGTTTGACGAGATACGCCACGGCCGGGGTGGGAGCGATTCCTACGCTCACGACGTTGGCGCCGCTGGCGCGGATGCCTTTTTCAAGCGCGGCCAAAATGGCCGGGCCGGACGCGCGGGAGTCCTGCGCGATAATGACCTGGGGTTTTAAATGGTCGCCCTGGGCGTATTTTTGCAACTGCCCGAGGGCCGCATACCCCAATTTTTGGATGAAATCATCCACCAACGGAAACTCGCCCGCTACGGCGCGTACCCCGTCGGTTCCGAAGTATTTTCCCATAATGCACTTCCTCTTGCGCGCGGGTTCCGGCCGACAGCGGCGGAGCGGGCGTGCGGTAATTTCCCGCGTCGAACGGGGGAAAACTCAGTCAAAAAGTTCCGCTTGTTTAGCCTCCGGCTTGTCGGCTTTCGGCGCCTTCGGTTCCTCTTTGACGGATTCTGCCGTTTCGGGCTCGGGCGAAGCGTCCTCTTTCGCTGCGGGTTTCAAGCCCAAAATGTCGTTAATTTCGGCGGCTTCCACCACTTCTTTTTCAAGCAGTACGGCCACCAATTTATCGAACGCGGCGCGGTTGGAAACAATAATTTCCTTCGCGCGCGCATAGGACGACTTAATCAAATTCAAAATTTCTTCGTCAATCGTGCGGGCGAGTTCTTCCGAATACGTGGTATGGCGGGATAAATCGCGCCCCAGAAAAACCTCGCTTTCTTCGCCGTTCGGCAACGCAATCGGCCCGAGTTTTTCGCTCATACCGAGTTCCACCACCATCTTGCGGGCGTACGCCATGGTTTTGTTCAAATCGTCGCTCGCGCCGGAGGTAATTTCCCCGAACACGATTTCTTCCGCCGCGCGGCCCGCCAGCAGAATACATAATTTGTCCAACAGTTCGGATTTGCTCGTTAAAAATTTATCCTCAAGCGGCAGTTGGAGCGTATAACCCAAAGCCTGACCGCGGGGAATGATGGTTACTTTGTGCACCGGGTCCGAATGGTTCGTCAGCCGCGCGACCACGGTGTGGCCCACTTCGTGCGCGGCGATGACTTCGCGCTCGTGCTTGGAGATAATACGGCTTTTTTTCTGCGGGCCCGCGATTACGCGTTCCACCGCTTCGTCCATGTCAATTTTTTCCACCGCTTCTTTGTCGGCGCGGGCGGCCAAAATGGCGGCTTCGTTAATCACGTTGGCCAGGTCCGCCCCCACAAAACCGGGCGTGCCTTTGGCGACCACTTTTAAATCCACGTCCGCCGCCAGTTTTACTTTTTTGGCGTGCACCTTCAAAATATCTTCGCGGCCTTTTAAATCG
>CALYRQ010000066.1 GCA_945483375.1 uncultured Elusimicrobia bacterium | reverse complement strand
TTTCATAAGTGTTTCCTAATACTCCTATTTATTTATTATACTTTTTTATATGACAAAAAAAAGGTTTAACGCTTCCGTCCTTCCCCGTATGCGCGCTTTTGCCGGGCGGCTGATTGCCCGGGGCGACGCGGTGCTGGTGGGCCTCAGCGGCGGTGCGGATTCGGTATGTCTTTTGCATTTTTTGCGTTATTTGGCGCGGGAAAAGCATTTTGCATTGGCGGCCGTACACGTCAACCACGGCCTGCGCGGCAAAGACGCGCTGGCGGACCAGCGCTTTTGCAAGACCTTGTGCAAAGAGCTGGATATTCCCTTTTTTGGTGAAAAAGTAAACGTCAAAAAATTAGCCAAAGAACTGGATTTAAGCCCCGAACACGCCGCGCGCAAAGCCCGGTATGACGCTTTTTTAAAAACCGCCCGCGCGTGGGGTGCCACCAAACTGGCGCTTGGGCACCATCTGGACGACCAGGCCGAAACCGTCCTTTTAAACCTGTTGCGCGGCACCAAAGCCAAAGGGCTGGCGGGTATCCCGGTGCGGCGCGCGCTTGACAAGAATGTGGAAATCATCCGGCCGCTTTTGTGCGTTACGCGCGCGGAAACGGAAGAATATCTGCGCCAAAACGGCCTTTCTTTCGTAACGGATAAAACCAATGCGGACGACGCTTTTACCCGCAACTGGGTGCGCGGCACGCTTCTGCCGATGCTGGAAATAAAACAGCCGCAAATCCGCGCGCATTTGGCGCTTGTATCGCAGGATATGGCCTCTTTGCTAGAAAAAATCAAATGATGTTTCCCGATTATTTTGACGGACAGACTTTTACTTCCCTGCGTACTTTCCCGGCGGCGGAAAAGGACGCCGTTTTCTGCGGGTGTACGTTTGCCGGGTGCGTGTTCTAGGAGGAGGATTTATCTTCTTTTACGTTTGAAGACTGCGTGTTTAAAACGTGCAATTTGTCTTTGGCGCGCGTGGCGGGTGCGGCTTTTAAAAATGTGCGTTTTGAAGCATGCAAAATGCAGGGGGTTAATTGTTTTGAATGTTGTCGCACGGTGCTTTCTGTGCGGTTTGTAAAGTGTGATTTGCGGTGTAGTTCGTTTGATGGTCTGCCGCTTCGCAAAACGGTGTTTGAAGACTGTTCCCTGCGCGAAGTGCAGTTTGCGCGTGCGGATTTGACGGGTTCTTCTTTTACCCGGTGCGACCTGGCCCGCGCCGCTTTTTTGCATACCAATTTGGAAAAAACGGATTTTTCCACCGCCTATAACTTTGTGCTGGACCCGGACGCCAACCGCCTGCGCAAAGCGAAATTTTCCGTCTACGGTCTTCCCGGTTTGTTGGAAAAATACGGGCTGGGAGTGGAATAACTATTTTAACTCGTCGAGATTTTGGTAGTCCATATCGTCGCGGATTCCAAACCGCGTCAAACAAAAATCGTATTTAATAGGGTCGTCGGGACAGCATTTTTTGAACGCGCGGGAGATTTCCAACGCGGTTGTCATGTCCGCCGCGTTGCGTTTGGTCAGTTTTAATTTGCGTGCAATGCGGTGCATGTGCACGTCCAACGGTACGATTAGATGTGCGGGCGAAACGCGTTCCCAGCCGCCGGGGTCCACTGCGTCTTTTCGCACCATCCAGCGCAAAAATAAATTGAGCCGCTTGAGCGCGCTGTTTTTGTCCGGGTCCGGGATGAGGGAGTGTAAATCCGTCCCTCCGCGCAGTTCGCGCGCAAAATGGCGCAGGGCGGGCAGGACGGTGCTGTCTTCTTTCTGGTAATTACGTAAAAAGCAGTTTTCAAGCGAGCCGTAATTTTTTAAAACGCGCCGCAGGGCGCACAAAAACGCGCAGAATTCTTCTTCCCCGGTAAAGCGGTAGCGGAATCCTTTAAAAATTCGCCTAAGCCGCGCGGGCGGCGTTTGTGTGATAAACGCATGGGGGCCGCCGGGCATTTTGCCCAAAATTCCGTTTACATTTTTTAAAATCTGTTTTACGTTGCCGTACGCAAAGCACGCGGCAATCAGCGCGGCCAGCTCCCGGTCCGCTGAAGACGTATAGCGGGATAAAAATTCCAGCGGGTCCGGGCTGACGAGTTCGGGCCGGTTGTACAGTGCGTACACGCGTTCCAAAAAAAGGGCCGTTTTTTTCATTTCCTACATTCTACCAATTTGATACCATAACTATATGTCAGACAGTATCGTATTGGAAAAAGCCCGCCAGGCCGGGCTCAGCATTACGGGGCTTACGTTCCGCTCGCAGGACGTACGCCCGGGATTCGTTTTTTTTGCTTTAAAAGGGGCGAATGTAGACGGAAACCAATTCGCGGCGGACGCGGTCAAACGCGGCGCGGCGATGGTTGTGTCCTCGTTTCCGCCCAAAGAACCGTGTTCCGTTTTGTATTATGAGTCAGACGATATCGACTGCGATATGGCCGACGCCGCTTATGAATTTTACGGCCGCCCGTCTGACGCGATGAAAATGATCGGCGTAACGGGGACCAAAGGCAAAACGTCCATCGCGTATTTAATTGAATCCGTTTTGTCCGGCGCGGGGGAGAAAGTCGGCGCGTTGGGTACGGTCAGTTACCGCATCGCGGGGCGCAAAGTCTGCTCCGCGCCCAACACCACGCCCGCGGCCCTGCCGCTGTTTGAACTACTGGCGCAGATGAAACAGGAAAAATGTTCGTCTGTGGTGATGGAAGTATCTTCCCACTCGCTGGAACTCCAGCGCGTGCGTCACATTTGGTACGATACCGCCGTGTTTACCAACCTCCAGCGCGACCATTTGGATTTTCACCATACATTTGAAAATTATTTTTTGGCCAAACAAAAACTGTTCGAAAACTTGGCCGATCCTGCTAACCCAAAACAAAACCGCACCGCCGTCATTAACGTAGACGACCTGTACGGCCAACGGCTGTTGGAAATGTTGAAAGGCCGCATAAGAACCGTTACGTTCGGGTTGGAAAACGAGGCGGATTTAAAGGCGGAGAACATTCGCGAATTTTTGACGCATACCGAATTTACGGTAGGCGGCGTAAAAGCCAAAATCAATTTGCTCGGGCGGCATAACGTGTATAACGCACTGGCGGCCTGGGCCGCGTGCGCCGCAAACGGCGTACCGCAGGAAGACATTATCCGCGGGTTGGCCGCGCTTCCCGGCGTGCCGGGACGTATGGAGCGCGTGGACGAAGGACAGAACTTTTTTACGTTTGTGGATTTTGCGTATACGGACGAATCCTTACAGCGTGCATTCAAAACGGTGGAACCGTTTAAAAAAGGACGCGTTTTCTTGGTATTCGGTTGCGGCGGCCAGCGGGACCGTACCAAACGTCCGCTGATGGGCCGTACGGCGTGCACGCACGCGGACCATGTGTTTTTGACGAACGACAACCCGCGTTGCGAGGACCCAAACCAAATTTTTACCGATATTTTGGCCGGGATGAAAGAGTTTTCCAATTACGAAATCGTGCCGGACCGCGCCGAAGCCATCGGCCGCGCACTGGCCGCCGCTAAAGAAAACGATATCGTCATCGTGGCCGGGAAAGGGCATGAAGACTATCAAATCGTAGGTACGGAAAAACGTCATTTTTCGGACCAGGAAACCGTCCGCGCGTTTTTAAAGGGAGAAAAGCATGTTTAAGAAAGAAAAATTTGCAGGCCAAAAAGCCTGTGTGTTAGGCTTCGGCCGCAGCGGCCGCGCCATCGCGGAACTGCTGTACGCGCACGGGTTTGACGTTTTAATCAGCGAGCAGGCTGTTTTTCCGAATGCAGATTCGGTTCATTTGTCGAAAGGGATAGAAGTGGAACTTGGCGGACATACGGATAAAGTTTTTGAGTGCGGGTTTTGGGTAAAAAGCCCGGGCGTATTGCCGTTCAGCCCCGTTTTGGCCGCCGGCAAGAAACGCAAAATCCCCGTGTTTAGCGAATTGGAAACCGCTCTTTCGTTTATGCCCAAAGGCATCCGTATTTTTGCGGTAACGGGCACCAACGGCAAAACCACCACCACCACGCTGCTCGGAGAAGTGTTAAAAGAGGATGCGCTCAACCGCGGCAACGGCCGCAGTGTGTACGTTTGCGGCAACATCGGCAACCCCGTTTCCAAGATTGCTTCGTCCGTCAAACCGGGTGACGATTTGGTGATTGAAGTTTCCAGCTATCAACTGGAGGACAGCACCTATTTCCGCCCGAATTACGCCTGTATTTTAAACGTAACGCCTGACCATTTGGACCATCACCAAGGCATGAAAAATTATATCAAGGCCAAAGGAAAAATACTTAAAAACCAGCGCGAAAACGACGTGCTTGTGGTGAACGGCGCGGACGCGGTTTGCGCGGAACTGGTGGAAAAAGCCAAGAGCGAAGTGCTTGCGTTTTCCACCCACCCGAAACATTTGCTTAAAACGGACGTTTTCTTTGACGGGGATGAACTGATTTTCAGCAAAGGCCAGCAAATCCGCCCGCCGCAATTAAAAGGTATTCATAACGTGGAAAACGCCATGGCCGCGTCTTTAATGGCGCTGACGGCCGGCGTTCCGGCTGACACGGTGCAGGACGTATTTAACCGTTTCCAGCCCATGGAGCACCGCATTGAGCCGTTTGCCTACCATCGCGGGATTGTGTACGTCAACGATTCCAAAGCTACCAACTTGGATTCTACCATCACCGCCCTTAAAAGTTTCGACAAAGGCAGTAACCTGTGGCTGATTTTGGGCGGACGCGACAAAGGCGCGTCTTACGAAGTGTTAATCCCTTATTTAAAGGATTACTGCAAACGCGTGCTGACGATTGGCGAATCTATGGACAAAATCGAGCGGGAGCTGAAAGGATACCCGGTTACGCGCTGCGGCACGCTGGAAAAAGCCGTGGAAACAGCCATGAACGGTGCGTCGCGCGGGGAAACGGTTTTGTTATCCCCGGCGTGTTCGTCGTTCGACCAGTTTAAAGATTACGAGGAACGCGGCCGCGTGTTTAAGCGGCTGGTGGACGCGCATATTTTTAAGGACCGTACGGATAAGAAGAAATAAAACTTTAGATGAACGGAGCGGATGAGAAATTTCTCATCCGCTCTTTTTGTTGTTGATTGCGGGGCAGGCTTGTGTTCATAATTGGCGACATGTCCCAAACCGTGTGGCTTAAACTAATCAGAATGTCGCGTAGAAGAGGGGCGCCCGGGGTCTGGGCCTTGACCCGTTTTTTTTTTTTGATAACATAGGGGTATTCCGTGGGATTGTCGTGCTAAAATCCCTTTTTAAGCATTAAAAATAGCGTTTCTAAAGCAGAAACTCCTTTTTGTGAAAGGAAAATTAAAAATGAAAGGATTTACGTTAATTGAACTGTTAGTGGTTGTATTAATTATCGGTATATTATCCGCGGTCGCGTTGCCGCAATATACTAAAGCGGTAGAAAAATCCCGTGCGGCGGAAGCTATACAAATATTACGTTATATGCACCAACAAGGAGAATTGTGCGTCCTTGAAAAAGGAGACGAGCTTTGTAGTTGCAAGACTAATGAGGACATAGGCATTGAATTGGGCCCGGGTTTTAGCTGTTCGTATGATGGAGATGAGGAAACCTGTTGCAATAAACATTGGTGTTTTAAAAATAATTTACTTGATTACGGAGATAGGTGTGCGCTTGGAAGTAGCATAACAGCGGGTGCTGCACGGCAGAATGGAGCGACTCCGGAAACGGAGGATGAAGTAGACGTTTTATATCTTTTGGAATACGAAGATCCGCGATTTGGCTGCCCAAACTCTGGTATTGTTTGTTATGATACAGGACATAATTACTGTAAGATGTTTCGAGGAAATGGAAAATTAATTTTCTAAACAAAAAACCCATTTAACGTGGGTTTTTGTTTAGAGTAAAAGGGTTGCCTGTTAAGCGGGTT
>CALYRQ010000065.1 GCA_945483375.1 uncultured Elusimicrobia bacterium | reverse complement strand
AGTTTTTTTACCATGACTTCAACCATGTTTACATTGCCGGAAAGCTGCATTTGCAGGGAGGCGATTTGCTGTTGGTAGTTATGCTCCACTTTCATAATGGTACGATTCATTTTACGCAAAACGAATCTTTTTGTAATCCAATACGTAAGCAGCGACAGAATCCCCGCCACCAACAACGAATACGACAGAAACATTTGCCATAAACTCATAAGATTTCTCCGTTATTTAACGCGAAAAGACCCACCCCACACGCGTTCCAACTCCGCGCGCGGCACGCTCCCTTCCCGCAACAAAATCGGTTCCGCCGTTAAATCCGCCACGCTGGAGGCCGTGGGACTTAACGAACCGCCTAAAAAAATAAAATCAACTTTTCCGTCAAACGTTTTCAGCACTTCCGCTTCGTCCGTCAATACCGGCTGGCCGTGCAAATTGGCGCTTGTACAGGCAAGCGGGGGTTCCATCGCTTTAAGCAACGAAACCAAAAACGGATTTCCCGGCACGCGCAGCCCGAGCCCCGCAAATCCGCGCGTAAGAGCGCGGCCTTTTTCGGACGGAGGCAAAATCATTGTAAGTCCCCCGGGCCAAAAAGCCTGCGCGAGCCGCTCCGCACCCGGCGTAAACGTTGCCGTTTTACGCGCCTGTTCCAAAGAACCCGTTAAAATTTGCAGCGGGCTCGTGGCAGGACGCTCTTTAATTTTATAAATCCGCTCTATAGACGCTTCGCAAAACGCACCCGTACCGATGCCATACACCGTATCGGTGGGTACGACGGCCACTGCGCCGGCTTCAATTTCGTGCACGGCCTGCGCCAAAATTTCCGGCGTTATTTCCGCCGCATTAAAAATATGCGTCTTGCCCGTCATTTTCATCCTCCCGTTCCGGCGCGGCCGGACGGTCAATAATCATTACAAATTCGCCCTGTACTTTATTTTTTTTGGACAATCCGTCCGCCAAACTCCGCGCCGTGCCGCGCAGCCATTCCTCGTACACCTTGGAAAGTTCGCGCGCCAAAATGACGGGCGTATTATTCCCCAGGGTTTTGGCAATCAGCTCCAGCATTTTCACCACGCGGTACGGGGATTCATACAGCACGACGGGCACGTCCAACCCGTAGGCGGAGGCAATCATCTTGGCGGCTTTACCGGGTTTGCGTGGCAAAAAACCCAAAAACGTAAACGCGCCGCCCGTAATGCCCGCGCCGGCCAGCGCACACGCCACCGCGCTCGGGCCGGGAAGCGACGAAACTTTTATCCCCGCCGCCACGGCTTCTTTAACCAGTTTCCAGCCCGGGTCCGAAATGCACGGGGTGCCGCAGTCCGACACCAGGGCACACGTTTTGCCGCTTTTTAAAGCGTCCAAACAGCGGGCGACGGAACGTTCGTCATTTTCGTTATAACGGTACGTAGGCTTGGAAATACCGAAATGGGAAAGCAAAATTTGGGTGCGGCGAGTATCTTCGCACAGAACGGCGTCGGCCGTTTTGAGCGTTTCCAGCGCGCGCAGCGTAATATCCTGCAAATTGCCGATAGGCGTGGGAACAATGTAAAGCATATAGTAAAAGTATATAAAATTAGAACGCACCCCGTATGATCCCGGCAAACGGTTTAACGGCCGGGCGGGCATAAAATCCCCCGGGGTATTTTCAAAGTATGCATAAAAAAGGCCCCCGAAGGGGCCTTATATTAATTGGCAGATTGCGAAACCACCCGGCTGGGCGATAAAATTGCTTCATACCACCGGGTTAAACGCTGGGCGCGCGCGGAGTTTTTAGAAGGAACCATCCCATACGCCAAGTTGTTTTTGACGCGCTGGACGCTTTCTATAAGCAAGAAAAGCGGCAGGGAAGAAGCCCCGCCTTCCATACGGTGCAGGTAACGACCGCCGACTTCGGAAGCCACGGCCAACACATCATACGCCTGCAGAAATTCCGTCATGGTTAAATTGCCCTGCTTATTAAGAAAAGTTTTCATCACCTGTTGGAAGTAAACCTCCAGGCTGCCCATTACCTCTTCGTTCCAGCCGGTCGTTTGTGCAACGTCGGTGAGCACGCGGGAAAGCTGGGCGGACAAGTCTTTGTCTTCTGCGGGAAGAGCGTCATAAAGTTTCTTAAAGTTGGAAGACAGTTCACGGTACACCTGTTTGGCGGCTTTGATTTCGGAAGACGACACTTCCGCTTCAAAAGTAGGATGTTCTCCGGCGGCGTTTGCCAGCCAGTTGCCCCAGGCGTCGGCCATTTGGGCGGCCAGATATGCTTCCATCGCGCCGTTAGAAATGTTGCGGCTGAAAAAAGGGTCCGCTTTTAACGAAGCCGGAAGAGAAAGGGAGAATTCTTCCAGCGTGTTAATGGCCGCGTTCATGGGTTTGGCGGAAATAGCCGGCAAATGATGGGAAACGGATTTATAATACGTTTTTAAGGAACGTTCTAACATGGGAATTTGGGTTGCGGCTAAATTTAAACGGTTTGCCGCAGTGATACGGCTAATGTTTGCGGAATAGTTGCTTACAATTACCCGGCGCTGCGCCACAGACAACGCTTTGGAAGAAAGAGAAGGAAGACGCAAAAAATTTCTCCATCCCTGAGCCTGCGCTGAAGACGCACCAATAAATAAACATAAAGAAAACGCCAACAGAACTCTCATAAGCCTCCGATAAAAAGTAAATTTATTTTTTATACTATACCGTTTTTTGTACCGTCTATCAAGGGTCTTTTGGCCCAGAGGCGGCTGGGCCCGGTCCCGTTTTTTTCCGCCCAAATTTTTTTACTGTTTTGCTATAGATATTTAGTAAAATAATAGTTTGTTGCAACTCAACTAAAAAACAGAGGAAAAACGGAAAAGAAATGTCTAAAATTCTGTCCAAAATCAAACTCAACACGTTCGCGATTATTCTGTCCATTATTGCGGCCGTGGCCGCGCTGACCTGGATTGTGCCCAGCGGCGCGTATGACAAAATGGACGTGGACGGGCGGCAGGTAGTCGTCGCCGGAACGTATCACGCCGTGCCGGCCAATCCGCAAGGTTTGTTCGACGTGTTAAAAGCCCCCGTGCAAGGTTTTGCCAACACGGCCGAAGTGATTGTGTTCCTGCTCGTCATCGGCGGCGTACTGGCCGTAGTGGAAAAAACGGGCGCCATTACCGCGGGCATCCAGGCCGCCAGTGGGTTCTTTCAAAGACGGCCGAATCTGCGTTTTCTGTTTATTCCGTTAGGGGTAATTGTATTTTCGCTGTGCGGGGCCACCTTCGGCATGTGCGAAGAGGCGCTTATCTTTATCCCCATTTTTATCCCGCTTGCGCTTTCCCTGGGGTATGACTCCGCCCTCGGCACCGCCATTCCGTTTATCGGCGCGGGCGTAGGCTTTGCCGCCGCGTTTACCAATCCGTTTACCGTAGGCATCGCGCAGGGCATCGCCCAGGTGCCGCTGTATTCCGGCATCGGCTACCGCTTTATTATCTGGATTATCTGCACGACGGTGGTTATTACGTGGTTAAGCGTATATGCGCGCAAAATCCGCAAAGACCCCACCAAAAGTTTAACCTACGAGTTCGACATCGAAAAACGCAAAGAGCTCAAAATGAATAAGCAGGAAACCCGCATGACCAAACGCCAAAAATGGGTGCTGATTGCATTCGGGCTGGGCATGCTGGGGCTGATTATCGGCGTACTGAAACCGCAGCTCTGCGCGTTGATTAACGACCTGTGGGGCGTGGATCTGATGACCCTGCTGAAATTGGAAGAATCCGGCTGGTACATTACGGAAATCGCCGCGCTGTTTTTAGGCGTAGGCTTTTTGTGCGGATTTTTGGGCAACATGAGCATGCAAAAATTTAACGACGCGTTTTTCGACGGCGTGCGCGGCATGGCCGAAATCGCCATGCTTTTATGCTTTGCGCAGGCCATCGTCATTATCGCCAACAACGGGCACATTTTGGATACGCTCTTGGACTGGATGTCCTCCGGCATTAAACATCTGCATCCGGTGTGCGCGTCCTGGGCGGCCATGATGCTGCAAACGATTATCGACTTTTTCATCCCCTCCGGCTCCGGCAAAGCCGTGCTGACGATGCCCATTTTGGCGCCGCTGGCGGACTTAATCGGCATTACGCGCCAAACCATGGTGCTGGCCTTCCAACTGGGCGGAAGCTGGATGAATATGGTCATTCCCACCGACCCCGTAACCATCGCCGCCATCGGCTTTGCGCGCATTGCGTACCCAAAATGGCTGAAATGGATGCTGCCGCTTTTGATTGTAATGTATTTATTGTCCTTCGCGCTGTTAGTACCGCCGTATTTGATGAAGTGGCAATAAGCCGTTTTTGCGTCCCCTCGCATTTATTTTGTTTGAGCCGGGGGGACGCTTTTTGCTTGCAAAAAAGACGTACCAACTTGTACGAGAAAGAGGAAAACAAAAGTAAATGAAAAAAATGCTGTGCAACACCTATTTTTTGGTGTTCTCCATTATGGTGTTCGTGGCCGCGCTGACGTGGATCGTCCCCTCCGGCCAGTATGACCGCGTAGAAACGGACGGACGCACCTACGCGGTGGCGGGTTCCTACCACGCCGTAGAAAAAGCCCCCCAAAACATCGGCGACATTCTGGCCGCCCCGGTGGAAGGTTTCACCCAATGCGCGGAAATTATCGCATTCATCCTGGTGGTCGGCGCGCTGTTTACGATTATCGAACGCACCGGCGCCATCAACACGATGATTAAAAAGGTGAGCTTTTTCTTCGCCAATAAACCCCAATACAAAAAATGTTTCATCCCCGTATGTATGTTTCTGTTTTCGCTGTGCGGGGCCCTATTTGGAATGGAAGAGGAAACCCTCATTTTTATTCCTATTTTCATCCCCCTCGCGCTTTCGCTGGGGTATGATACGGTGGTCGGCATGTCAATTCCGTTCATCGGCGCGTTTACCGGATTTTCGTCCGCGTTTGTAAACCCGTTTACCGTCGGCATCGCGCAAACCATCGCCCAACTGCCCATGTATTCCGGCTGGCAATACCGCCTGCTCATTTGGTTTATTTTCACGTCCGTCGTGGCCGCGTTTTTCACCTGGTACGGCGAACGCGTGCGCAAAAACCCCACCAAAAGTTTAACGTATAAAATGGACCTGGAAAAACGCGCCGAACTGAAAATTATCAACGACGTGGAAGTGGACGCCTCATTCCGCTTAACCCGCGCGCACAAACTGGTAATCGCGTCTTTTATTATCGGCATGATAATTCTGTTTTACGGCGTCATCCGCTACCAGTGGTATATGATTGAAATCGCGGCCGTATTTTTGGGCGTAACCATCGCCAGCGCGTATTTCGGCAAACTGACGCTGGACCAGTCCACCGACGCTATTATCGACGGTGCCAAATCCATGATAGGCGTGTGCGTACTCATGGCGCTGGCGCGCTCCATCGTTATCGTGGCCACCAACGGGCACATTTTAGATACGTTCCTGCACGCCATGACGCAAAGCGTGGGCAACTTGCACCCCATTTTGGCTTCGCAGGCGATGTTCGTCATCCAGACGGTTCTGAACTTTTTTATCGCCTCCGGCTCCGGCCAGGCGGTGCTCACCATGCCGATTATGGTGCCGCTGGGCGACCTTGTCAACGTATCGCGCCAAACGGTTATTTTGGCCTACCAATTCGGCGAAGGTTGGGGCAACCCCATTATCCCGACGGCCCCCGTCACCATGGGCGCTTTGGCCCTGGCGGGGATATCGTACCCGATGTGGGTAAAATGGTTCCTGCGGCTGGAGATTATTTTAATCACGCTTTCCATGCTGCTGCTCATTCCGGCCTATTATATTTGGTAAAATAGACGTAAGCCCCTTGGCGAGCCCAAGGGGCTTTTTTTTAACAGGTAAGCAAATGTTAAGCGAACTGAA
>CALYRQ010000064.1 GCA_945483375.1 uncultured Elusimicrobia bacterium | reverse complement strand
GCTGGCGGTCTATCTATTGTTTTCGGTTGCTTGCTTCTTTACCGTACATGAGCATACTTCCCAGGTTTGTAATACCTGCGGGCGTCAATTCCGTACAGTCAATTGTGACACTTCTACCGGGGAGTGGCAAGTCGGCGAGTGGAGCACGTGCAGTGGAGGGACTCCTTCTAAATTAACGGAAGAGCAAACCTGTACTTTTAGTAAGTATTCCTATAAGTATCATTCCCTGAGTGATTCGCCTAATACGACGATTACTGTTTCTCCTCCTCCAATGGGGAAACGCACTCGCACTTGGAATGCTTCTTCGTGTAGTTGGGGAAGCTGGGGGCCGTGCACGGCTGATATTTACGTTTCGTTAGGGCCTTTTACGCGGGATAATAAATCGTATTGTAAATCGGACTCCGTATGCAATACGGGAGCTAACAGCTTGAATGGGAGCTGTACGTGGCCTCAGTCGATGGGTTTATCCGGGAAGAAATGTGCGACCTCTTACGGCGCAGGGTGCTATTTATATCAGTGCCAAAGGATAACAGAGAAATAGTGATGTTTTGATTGGGTAAAAAAGACGCGGTTTTCTAAATTGAAAACCGCGTCTTTTCTGGTCTATTTAATTGTTTCTTTTACAATTTTGTACGGTTCCGGCTTTTTGGCGGAAATCGTCACCGCTTGTTTGAAAAGCGCCGCGCCGTCTTCCAGCCGTTTTTTGTCCGAGGCGTACAGCGTGGCAATTACATCGCCTTTTTTCACCGCGTCGCCGGATTTTTTATCAAGCCAAATGCCTGCGCCGTAATCAATCACGTCTTCCATGGTGTTGCGTCCCGCGCCCAGCAGTACGCCCGCCATGCCGGCGGTTTTAGCGTCAATATGTTCCACATAGCCCGCTTTGTCGGCTTTGTATTCAAATTTCAGCTTGGCGTTTTTAAAGTATTTTTTGGGATTGTCCACCGCTTCGGGGCTGGCGCCCTGCCATTTAATCATTTCACGCAATTTGGCGGCGGCTTCCCCGTTTTCTATTTTTTCTTCCAACAGCGCCCGCGCTTTTTTGGCGTCTTTAAATTTTCCGCTTAAGAGCAGCATTTCGACGGCTTCGCGCATTAACAGTTCGTAGAAATCGGGCGCGAGTGTTTTATCGCCTTTTAAAATCAGCACGGTTTGCATCATTTCGTTGGCATTGCCGATGGCGCGCCCGAGGGGCTGGTCCATGTACGTAATTAACGCGCGACATTTTAAACCGAGCAGTTTGGCGGTTTTAACCAGCGCGCGGGCCAGCTTGCGGCTGTCGTCCAGTTTTTGCATAAACGCGCCGGAGCCGTATTTCACGTCCATCAGCAGGCTGTCTACGCCTTCGGCATATTTTTTAGAAAGGATGCTCGCCACGATAAGCGGCCGGCTTTCCACGGTGCCCGTGGCGTCGCGCAGGGAATACAGTTTTTTGTCGGCGGGGGCCAGGTCTTTGGTCTGGCCGAACATGCAAACGCCCAGCTTTTGGATTTGGCGGTAAATCAGTTTGGCGGGTACGCGCACTTCAAAATTTTTCATAGATTCCAGTTTATCAAGCGTGCCGCCCGTATGTCCGAGCCCGCGGCCGGACATCATGGGTACCGCTACGCCCGCGCACGCCACTAACGGCGCAAGCGCCATGGAAACACCGTCCCCCACGCCGCCGGTGGAGTGTTTGTCCACTTTAGGGAGTTTGGTGGCAGAAAAATCGAGCCGCCCGCCGGAGTGCGCCATCGCTTTGGTAAAGAGGGCCGTTTCTTTGTCGGAAAGAGGATTTAAAAAGCAGGCCATTAAAAAAGCGGAAAGCTGATAATCCGGCACGGTTCCTTTAGCCGCTCCGCGCGCCACAAAATCAAATTCTTCCTGTGACAGCGTTTTTCCGTTACGTTTTTTGATAATCAGGTCAATCATTCTCATGGGTGCGTCCTCCTTGTCTTTCAGTATACCGTCCGTTGCCCTTAGCTTAGCATTTTGCCACGCGAAAGAGAAGCCTTTTCGCGCGCGTACGGAAAGCAGTTCGGCGCGCGTTTCATAATTTGATATCATATACATAGTTGGACTGAGGAGAAATACATGACAAAGAGAACTTTCGTTCCGGGATGGATTAAATCGTATTTTACGTTTATTGCGGCGAACTGGTTGGTTTTTACCGTTTTCCGCGTCATTTTTTTATTCGTTTTTCGCGCCGCTTTGCTGCCGGCCAATTATCATGAATTATGGGAAACGTTTTATATCGGCGCCAAGTTTGACGCGCGCCTCGCCTGCGCTTTGGCTATCCCGTTGGGGTTGTTCTTCGGTTTGTGTCTGTTGCTCCGTGTCTTGCGGAAATTCCGCGGGTGGGTAGCCGCGTTTTACGGTTTGCTGGAAGCGGCTGTTCTTTTGGTGTACTTCGCCGATTTTGCACACTATGCGTATATCGCCATGCGTATTAACTATTCCATTTTTAAATACTCCGAAAACGCGCTTATCTCTTTGCAAATGGCATGGGAAACGTATCCGCTCGTATGGGCTGTTATCGGCTTACTTTTGTGGGGTCTCGGCTGGGGCCTGTGGGTAAACCGCCTGCAGAAAAAAGCGTTTGAAACCGGCGACGCATATTATTGGAAAGGCCGCCTGGCGTGGTTCTTTGGCGGTTTGCTGGCGACGGGCGCGCTGATGTTCGGCCAAATCAGCCAGTACCCGTTGCGCTGGAGCAACGCCTATCACTCCACCAACAATTTTATCTGCAACTTAACGCTCAATCCCGCGCTCAACATTTTTGATACGGCCCGTTTTGTAAAGGCGGACAGCTACGATAAAGAAAAAACCGCCGCGTATTACGATGAAGTCGCCAAATACCTGGGCGTGCAGAATCCCGATAAAGAAAAACTGAATTTCGGGCGCACCGTCACTGCGGACGCGTCTGCGCGGAAAGATTATAACGTGGTGGTTATTTTTATGGAATCCCTGGCGTGGAATAAAATTTCCATGACCAACCCGGATATCGACCCCACGCCGTTCGTCAAAGAGTTGGCGGACCGTTCCATTTTGTTTACGCATTTCTTTGCGCCCACTTCGGCCACGGCGCGCGCCGTGTTTGCCACGGTGACGTCCATCCCGGACGTGACTTCTTTTAAAACCAGCTCCCGCAATCCGTTGGTGGTGGACCAGCACCTGGTCGTCAACGCACTGACGGATTACGAAAAATACTATTTTATCGGCGGTAGCGCCAGCTGGGGTAATATCCGCGGTATTTTGGAACATAACCTGGCGGGCGTGCACATGTTCGAAGAAGGTGCGTTTGAAAACGAACACCGCAACGACGTGTGGGGTATTTCGGACCTGGACCTCTTCCGCGAAGCGGACCGCGTGCTGACCGAAGAACAAAAAGAACTTAAAAAACCGTTCTTTGCGTTTATCCAAACGTCCGGCTACCACCGGCCGTATACCATTCCGGACGATAACGCCGGTTTCGAATCGAAAGACATCGGTGCGGAACTGGCCCGGGAACGCAGCTTCGGCAGTGTGGCGGAATACAATTCCCTGCGCTTTTCGGACCACGCTTTGCGCGAATTTTTCAAACTGGTTGAAAAACAGGATTGGTACGAAAATACAATCTTCTTTATCTTCGGGGACCACGGCCTGGCGGCCCCGCAGTCCGAAAATATGCCGCGCGGCTATGTGGAACTTAATTTAATTAACCACCAAATTCCGCTTATTATTGCGGGCGGTCCCGTTAAACAAGCGCGCGTGATTGACGACGTCGCCAGCCAGGTGGATATTTTACCCACCGCCATGGGGCTTTTGGGCCGTTCTTATACGACGCGCGCCATCGGGCGCGACGTGTTGGCCAAAGACAAACCCGAACCCGGCGCGCTGGTGTACGGCTGGGCCGTGTCGCCTTCCGTCATCGGTTTTGTGCAGGGGGATTACTATTACCACAGCCAGGGCGGCAAAGAAGGGCTTTACAAATACAAAGCCGATAACTACAATGAAGATATATCCGCCAAAGACCCGAAACGTTTTGAACATATGAAAAATTTGGCACAAGGGTTGTATGAAACGTCCCGTTACCAGTTTTATCACAACCAAAAGAAAACCGAACAAGATAATTAGGAGAGAAAAATGAACGGACTGTGGATTGTACTGATTGTTATCATTGTGTGTGCCGTATACGCGGTAAGCGTATACAACGGGCTCATTGTGCTTAAAAACCGCGTCAGCGAAGCGTGGAGCGACATTGAAGTGCAGATGAAACGCCGCTACGATTTGATTCCCAACTTGGTGGAAACGGTAAAAGGCTACGCCGCGCATGAAAGCGGCACGCTGGAAAAAGTAATCCAGGCGCGCAATATGGCCATGGCCGCCCAGGGCAGCGTGGCGAAAACCGCCGAGTCGGAAAATATCCTTTCCGGCACGCTTAAATCCCTCTTTGCGCTGACGGAAAATTATCCCGAACTCAAAGCCAACGCCAACTTTATGGAACTGCAGCGCGAACTGCGTGACACGGAAGATAAAATTCAGGCCGCGCGCCGCTTTTACAACGGCAACGTGCTGGCACTGAACACCAAAATCGAGTTGTTCCCCAGCAATATTTTCGCTTCCATGTTCCATTTTGAAAAACGCGAACTCTTCCAGCTGGCCGAAAACGAGCAGGAAGCCCGCCAGGCGGTACAAGTGAAATTTTAGTTTATGTCCACCACTTACGAACATATTGCCCAAAACAAGCGGCGCACCGTGCTGCTTGTTTTGTTATTTCCAATCACTTTTGCGTTGTTTACTTGGTTGGTTTTGTGGGGTGTGTTCGGCCTGGCGGACGGCGGTTCGTCCGGCCGCGCTTCCGTCCAAACGCGTGTGGTCCGCATGGCGGACGGACGCATGCGTCAAATTCAGGTTCCCGTTTCCGGTCCCGCCAAAAGCGGTTTGCAAACGGCCAGCGAATGGATGATGATTGTCGGCCCGCTGTGCTGGTTGGGCGCGCTGATTTGGATTTTAATCGCCTACTTTGCTGGTGACAAAATGCTGCTTCGCGGTGCGGACGCGTTTGAAATTACAAAAGAAGACCAGCCGGAAATTTACCGTCTGGTGGAAAATTTGTGCATTACGCGCGGCCTTCCCACGCCCAAAATTTATTTAATGGACGACGAAGGCCTCAACGCCTTTGCCACCGGCCGGGACCCGCAGCACGCTTCGATAGCGTTTACCAAAGGCATCGTGCAAAAACTGGACCGGGCCGAACTGGAAGGCGTGGCCGCGCATGAACTGGCGCACGTGGAAAACCGCGACATCCGCTTAATGCTTATCACGGTGGCGGGCATTTCGTTCTTTACGCTGGCGGGGGAAATTTGTTTCCGCGCCGCGGCGCGCTCCAGCCGCCGCAACAGTAAAAACAACGGGGCGGCGTTTTTGCTCGTCATGGGCCTTATTATGCTGATTTACGGTTACGTGATTGCGCCGCTTATCCGTTTGGCGGTTTCGCGCCGGCGCGAATATCAGGCGGACGCCACCGCTGCGCTGACGACCCGCAATCCGGGGGCTCTCGCTAGTGCGTTGCGCAAAATTTCGGGCAACAGCCGCGTGGAAGTGTTGGAACACCGCGAAAGCATGGCGGCTATGTGCATTGAAAGTCCGCTTAAAAAAGCGGGCCTTTTTTCTAGCTTATCCGGGCTGCTTGCCACACATCCTCCGGTGGAAAAGCGTATCGCCGCGCTGGAAGAAATGGACGGAAAAATTTAATGGCTACCGCATACGAATATATTGAGCGCAACAAGCGGCGCAGTTTTATATTGGCGCTGTTATTTCCCGTGTCGTTTGTCTTATTCGTATATTTGGCGGTGCTGGGATTTTTTCTGTTATGGGGCGGCCTCAAATACACGCATTACACCAACGTGTTTTCGTTCGGCAGCGTATGGAACCAGTCTTTCCTTTCGGCGCATGAAATGTGCGCGTGGCTGCTGCCTTTTTGTTTTATCGTATCGTGTTTTTGGGCC
>CALYRQ010000063.1 GCA_945483375.1 uncultured Elusimicrobia bacterium | reverse complement strand
GCTGTTTTTGGATGAACCGACGGCCGGCACCTCGCCGCAGACGCGCGCCGCCTTTTGGAACCTCATCCGCCGTCTGGCCGCCAACGGAAAAACCGTGTTTGTTACCACCCACTACATGGACGAAGCGGAATACTGCGGGCGCATCGTTCTCATGCAACGCGGGCGGATTTTGGCGCTGGGAACGCCGGAGCAATTAAAAGAACGGTACTTCCCCGTTAAGCCCAAAGAACTGACATTTTTAGTAAATAAACAACAGGAAACCGCCCAAGAAATTAAACGGAAGAATTGGGGAAACGTCAACGTCTTTGGCAGTAAACTGCGCGTATATGTATCGAATCCGTCCGCCTTTGAAAGTTTTTGCCAACAAAACAAAGAGGTTTTTACCTGCCGTGACGCCGCGCCTTCGTTGGACGACGTATTTTTAAAAGCCGTATCGGGGGACGCATGAAAACAAGTTTCCGCCATATTTTTTCCATCGCCGGGAAAGAGGCCAAACACATCCGGCGCGACCCGTTCACGCTGGCCGTCGCGCTGCTTTTGCCCATGCTATTTGTGGCGTTTTTCGGTTTTGTGATTAATCTGGATTATCACAACATTCCCCTCTTGGTGCGCGACAACGACCAGAGCCGCTCCTCGCGCGAGCTGCTCATGCAAGCCGCGGCCGCCGGATATTTTGACGCGACAACCGTTCACTCCCCGGCGGAAACCGAAAAAACCCTGCAAAAAAACAGCATGAAAGGGTTACTCATTATCCCGCCTGGTTTCCACGACACGCTCACCCGCGGTGAAGTTGCGCGCGCCCAGTTATTGGTGGACGGTTCGGACAATGCGCTGGCATCCTTAATGAATATGTACATGCAAGGTATTTCAGCGGCCGCTCAGCGCGCGCTCGTCAATCCAGACGAAAACGCGCACGACGTCATACGCACGCGCTATTTGTTTAACCCGGAACTCAACAGCCGCTGGTTTATCGTTCCGGCGTTGAGCACGGTGATTATCGGTTTTTTGGCCATTATTTTAACCGCACTCACCGTCGCGCGCGAATGGGAAAACGGCTCCATGGAGCTCCTGCTTTCCACCCCGGCGCGCCCTTTTGAAATCGTGCTGGGGAAATTACTGCCTTATTTTGCGCTTTCTTTTTTTGACGCACTTTTGGTGTTTGCGCTTGCGCTGATTGTTTTTCATATGCCGTGTGCGGGAAGTTTCCCCTTATATTTGCTCGCCTGCACGTTTTATATTATCGGCGCGCTGGCGTTGGGGCTTCTTATTTCCGTCCTTACGCGCCAACAGCAGGCGGCCATCCAGTTTGGGTTTGCCATCGGGCTGCTGCCGTCTTTCATGTTTTCGGGTTTTATTTTCCCGATAGAAAACATGCCGCTCTTTTTCCGCTGTTTTACGGGTCTGTTCCCGCAGCGGTGGTTCTTGTCCCTCAGCCGGAGTTTGTTCTTAACGGAAGCGGGACTCAACGATTTAATCGGCCCGCTGGCGGCGTTATTTATTTTTATGGTTGTTATGGTCGGTTTGGCGGTCAAAAATTTTAAAACGGATGTGGAACCATGATTCACGCACGCATTATTACGGGACTTATTAGAAAAGAATTTATCCAAATCTTCTGCGACCCGAAGATGATTATGGTATTGTTTTTTATTCCCGTCGTACAGCTCATCATGTTCGGGCTTGCGCTGACAAGCGAAGTAAAAAATATCCGTCTGGCGGTTGTAGGCAAACCGTCGGCAATTTCACGAGAAATTCAAACGCGCGCCGTGGCCTCGGGCTGGTTTGTGACGGACCAAATCCCAGACGGCGCAAACGTTGAGAACCCGGTCAATTTGCTCAATACCCGCCGAGCGGAAGCGGTGTTGGCCGCGCCGCCGGAAGGTTTTGAATACGCGCTTGAACGCCGAAATAAACCCGTGCAACTGCTTATCAACGCCACCAACGCCCAACGTGCCCAGCAGGTAAACCAGTATGTAAGCCAAATTGTGGCCCGGGTCGCCGCCGGGCGCGGGTATAATATAAACGGTCCCTCTCTCCTTGCGATAGATACGCGCATTTTGTTTAATCCGCAGCTTAACACTACTGATTTTATGGTCCCTGCCCTACTGGTAATGGCAGGTTTTATTGTACTGATGATTGTATGCAGTATGGCCATCACAAAAGAAAAAGAAACGGGCACCATGGAAAAACTGATATCCTCCCCGGCAACGACCGCCGACATCTTGCTGGGCAAAACGATTCCGTACTTTATTTTGGGTATGGGAATTGTGACGCTGATGCTTTGCGTGGGGATTTTCGGTTTTAAAATCGCCTACCGGGGAACGGTATGGCAGCTTGCTTTAAACGGCACGGCGCTGGCCGCCTGCGCCCTGTCTTTAGCCACGCTACTCAGCACAATTGCCAAAACGCAACAGCAGGCGATGATGGGCGGCGTATTATTTTTGCTGCCGGGGATTTTGCTTTCCGGCGTATTTTTTCCCGTAGCCAACATCCCGGCGGCTTTTCGGTGGATTTGCTATCTTAATCCGCTTATGTATGCGTGTTTGAACTTCCGCAACATTATCCTAAAGGGAGGGGATTACCCGTTGTTTTGGCTGTATTTTGCTATTTTGTCCGGCATGGCATTGGTGTTGGCTTTTTCCGCCTATAAAAACTTTAAGGCAAAACTAAATTAGTTGAGGACACCAGTTTGTTAAGACCTAAAAAATCCTGTGAACGCGGGATTTTTTATAAGTTGGCTCATCGGTTAATTTCCGCACGAGCATTTTTTTGTGCGACCCGGTACATCGCCTTCAATGAAGGAATCACTTTATAGGCGCCCTTTCTAAAGTGTGAAATCAATATCAGCACCAGTACAAAAACACCAAATACAATATTCCACCCCAGCAGTTCCCGCAAGGTGGCGGCCAACGCCTACATTTGAATAAACGGCCGGGAAACCTGCTAAATGGCTGGCTGCGGTTGAGAGCCGATTCGGGCCAAATAACGCGGCATCGTACCTTGCAGAGCACAGGTGTAAATGGCATCCCCCAACGGCAACGCCAGCCCCGTACGCATCAGCCCCAAAATACACAGCACCTGAAAATAATTTTAAAAAGACCCATTCCCGCCAATAGCGCCAATTTGTGGAACCATTTTAACTTTGTCAGCGCAAACCACGGAAATGCGGCCGCGACAAACATACCCAAGAACAAAAAACAGAATCCACAAGTTGACCAAGCCAGCATCCGCCGACCGTCATAAAATGCTCCATCCCTTAGCAAAAAAGAAGTGCACGACAGACAGCTGTCGGCATTTATGGTTTCGGCTTTAAAGAAAAAGAAACAAACGCCAAGGAAGAAAACAAAAAAATTTCAACTTTTGTGGCCACTAACATTGAACATGAAATGCAGACTCCTTGGTGGCCGTTAATAAATGGCCTATATGATTACCCGTTTTGGGAAAGAGATACCATCATGTCTTTGTTTGATCAGGCGGACGAAATAGTGCAGTATTATACGGACAAAATTGACCAATTGTTTGAAATTGCGAAAAAAATGAAATCAAACGGTATAGAATTATAGCCAAATAAATATCCCCGCCGGACAAAAAGCGGGGCGCGCGGCGTAAACGAAACGGTTAATTTTCGTCAGCGGGGTCTTCTTCGTCGAAGTCTTCCTCTTCGGCGCGGATGTCGGCCGCGAACTGAGCCCAGTCCTTGGCGGGGGCTTCGAAATTAATATTTAACCCCGTATTGGAATACGGCCCAAACACCTTATCTTCCCCGGCTAAAATATTTTGCTCAAGCGTAATCTGCATTCTGAAATTATCCGGGCGGTTGTAAGAAGAACAACAACCGGCGGCTTCCAGCGGGTGCATGTAAAAAGACGCTTTGGGTTCCAGCATAATCCAGTTGTTTTCTTTGCGTTCTGCCAATGTTTCGGCGATAAAATCGGAAAGGTAAATGCTTTCTTCGTCTTTCACCGCTACCAGCCGGTCCGACAGCGCGGGGTTAAAAACGGGTTCCCCCTCGCAGTACAGCGCGATTTGGTATTCCATAAATTCCCCCTCACTGCCGGGGTTGGACCACATGGTTAGCGGAGATAGCTCCAGCTCCAAATGTCCTTGTTTCCCATACTTGATTTTCGCCATAAACGTAACTCCTGGAACAAAATTAAATCTCTTTTATTTCATTATAGTAAATCCGCCTTTTATTTCCGCCCCTTTTTGATAAAATATAACAAGAGGATTTTTATATCATGCGTTACATTTTATATCTTTTTTCCATGGGGCTTTTGTTTTTGGGCTGCATGATGGTGGGAAATATGTACCTGCCGGAGCGCGCCGCGTCTTTGTCGGCGGCGGTGTCCGCGCCCAAAATAAACACGTCCAACCCGGCGATAGAAAACGCTTCGCGCGAACGCGTACAACGCAATTTGGCCGCGCTCGGCAGCGCGCTAAACGCTTGCCCCGTCGTGGTAAACGAAGAAAAAGACCGCCTGATTAACCAAATCCGCCTGCGGTTGGCGCTGGAAGATTTTGAACTCAAAAAAACCAAGCTGGAACTTGAAATCGCCAAAAACAAAGAAGCCAACCGCCCCGCCGCCTCCCTTACGCAGGCCGCGGCGGAATACAACCAGGCGCGCCAATACGCCGAAAAACTGGCCGACGAGCTCTTCCCCGTACCGGCCGAACCCGCCGAATCCGAAAGCGACAAAAAAGCCCCCGCAGCCAAAACCGCGGAGGCCGCAAAAAAATAATTTTTGTTAATGGTTATACTTATCCAACACCGCGTGAACCGCGGTTTTTTTGTCGAGTTGCGTATGCGGCCCGACGATACAATCTTCCAGCGTGCAGTCTTTTAATTCCGCCCCGTACGCCACGGACACATACGGCCCGAGCACGCAGTTTTCCGCTTTTACGCCGTCCTCAATCCAGCAGGGAGAAATTATTTTATTGTTTTTTTCCAGTTCCGCCGGTACGCGGTGATGGCGGGAAAGCAACAGGCGGTTGGTTTGAATCATCACTTCCACGGTACCGCAGTCGAACCAGTCGTTCATAAGCACGGGGACGATTTCCTCCCCGCGCGCAAGCAGTACGGAAAGCGCGTCCGTCAGCTGGATTTCGTTTTTAACCGTTTTGCCCGAGCGGACCACTTCTTCCAGCGCGGAAAAAAGCCGCGCCGAATCTAAAAACGAATACGCGCCGATAATCGCCAAATCGGATTTGGGGCAGGCCGGTTTTTCTTCAAACGATACAATTTTGCCGTTTTTCAGTTCCACAATGCCAAAGCGCCGCGGGTCCGGCACCGGTTTAATGCCCACCGCGTTTTTACCGCCGTGGACGAGCGGACGCAAGTCGCCGTCGACAATCGTATCGCCCAACAAAATAAAGCACGGGCCGGACACGGCGTCTTTCGCCAGATAAATGGCATGGCCCAGGCCTTTGGGTTCGGGTTGCTCCACAAACGTTACGTCCAGGTGGGCGTAGCGTTCGTGCACAAATTCTTCGATGGCTTCTTTTTTATATCCGACAATAAACACTACTTTTTTGATACCGCAGCTTTCCACCTGGTCCAAAATATGGCCCAAAATGGGTTTACCCGCCACGCTGAGCATGGTTTTGGGCATGTGTTCCGTATAAGGCAAAAGACGGACGCCTTTGCCGGCGGCGGGAATGATAGCGGTAAAATTACTCATAATATAAAAACTCAGGCGCGGCCCGTCTCCTTTAAAAGTTCGCGGTACATGGCCAACTGCGGCGCATAAACTTCGGCGGCCCGGGCGGGCGTATAAGCACTGCGGTAGGTCCAGTTGTCCCCGCATACCGTACCGGGCGTATTGACGCGGTCCAGCGTGCCGATAACGTCCTGCCAGGAAAACAGCGTAATGGCGGAGTTGGAATCCAACACGCGGCGCAAAATAGCGCGCTGGGAATCCACCGTAAAAGGCACGTTCCCGTCCGTTTTTTGGGTGGAAATCATTTCCCAGATATTGGCGCGTTCGCGTTGGTCCATCGTTTCCCACCAG
>CALYRQ010000062.1 GCA_945483375.1 uncultured Elusimicrobia bacterium | reverse complement strand
TCTCCAAAATGAGCGAAGATTTTAAAGTGGCCGTACGCAACGAACGCCGCGACGTAATTGAAAAGCTTAAAAAAGCCCAAAAAGCGGCCGAAATTACCGAAGACGATTTGAAACGCTATGAAGCCGACGTGCAAAAAGCCACCGACGCGCACATCGCCAAAATTGAACAGGTAATTAAAAACAAAGAAGCCGAAATCATGAAGATTTAGGCTGCCATAGACTGCCAATTGAAAATAAAAATCCCCCTGCTTAGCAGGGGGATTTTTATTTATGCAAAATGTACTCTAAAACACATACGCGGCGCCCATAGCCCAATTTGCTTCATACTTGCCCACTTTTTTGCAGAAGGCCGTTCCTTTATCATTCTGCGGAAGGCAACCGCGAGTGCCTTTTGAAATACCATCAAGCGTAGGATCAGCCCGCACCACCCAAAGCCAATAGTCGGCGTTGTTCAACGTATCCGCAGTAATATTGTTTCCCGCATATTTGGGAATGGCAACAACAGACGGCCCATAATAGATAGTATAAATAAAATTTTTGGTCTCCAACACAGCGCTACTATTGCCAATATCCAATGAACCTTGGTGTTCAAGTCCTTCAAACCACTCGCAGCCATCAGAAGTCATTTCCGCGCCCGACAACATACACATTTCAGCATTGTCCATCACTTTTTTCATTGTCGTGAGCGCCTCCGTCATACGCGCTTTCTGCACGGCAAACTGATACTGCGGCAACGCCACGGAAGCCAAAATGCCGATAATAAGAACAACAACCAACAATTCAATTAAGGTAAAGCCCTTGTTATGGGATTTATTAACAACTGGATTCTGAAATAAATTCAGAATAACGGCAAATAAATCTTTCATTGTGTTTCTCCTAACCATAAGCTTCATTCCGTAAAGTCTCTATACGGAATCTATTCCTCTTTTCATAACAACAGATCCCGTATAACAACTCTACGGGATGACTAATAGGAATCATACCTATCGTATCAAAAAAAAAAAACAAAACAACCCCCACCGGCAGGCAGAAAGTGGCGTGCGGATAAAATAAAAAGGCGTCAGCCCCGAAGGTTGGCGGCGCGCAGGGTACGGCACGCAGCGTGCGGACAGCACAAACGCCGCCAAAAAAGCTAAAATATCTATTATGTCCGACAATTTACCCAATTCCACCCCCCGCCATGTAGCCATTATTATGGACGGCAACGGCCGCTGGGCCAAAGAACGGCGTCTGCCGCGCCAGGCCGGGCACAACGCCGGAGCCAAAGCGGTGGAACGTACCCTCAAGGCCGCGCAAAAAGCGGGTGTGGAATTTTTAACCCTCTACGCGTTTTCCACCGAGAATTGGATCCGTCCGCAAGACGAAATTGACGGGCTGATGAAACTCTTGGAACAAACCTTGGATCGTTACACCAAAGACGCCGCCAAAAACAATATCCGTTTGTGGGTCAGCGGAGAAAGGGAGCCTCTTCCCGCGGGCGTACTTAAAAAAATGGATTACGCCGTTACCGCCACTGCCCAAAATACGGGGCTGACGCTTAATCTGGCCCTTAATTACGGGGCGCGGCAGGAAATCACGCACGCCGTCAACGCGCTGTTGGCCGAAGGGAAAACATCCGTCACGCCGGAAGATTTTCAAGCCTGCCTCTACCACCCCGATTTGCCGGATCCGGAATTGATTATCCGCACATCCGGAGAAGAACGCCTTTCCAACTTTTTATTATGGCAGGCGGCGTACAGCGAATTTTATTTTACGTCCGTTTTGTGGCCCGATTTTACCGAAGAAGAATTTAATAAAGCGCTGGACGCCTACCGCACCCGCACCCGCCGCTTTGGAGGCATTTAAATGAACCCCGTTACCCGTTCGCGCGCGGAGGAACTTATCCGCCGCATCAAACGCCACGCCACCCCCGCTTTTAAAGAACAAATGCAAAAGCGTTTTGGCATCCAAACGCAGTACGCCGTCGGTACGCCCGTTACCACCCTGCGACTGCTCGTCAAAGGGCTCCCGCGGCCGGACCAGGACTTAGCTGAAACGCTGTGGGCCAGCCGCATCCACGAAGCGCGCATTATGGCGTCTATGCTTGCCGATCCCGCGCAAATGACGCGCGAAAAACTCGACGCCTGGGCGCAGGAATTAAACTCCTGGGACATTTGCGACCTCTGCGCCGGCAATCTGTTTGCCCGCGTCAAAAATCCCCTTAAACTGGCCGAACGCTGGATGAAACGGGAAGACGAATTTGTCCGCCGCGCCGGCTTTGCCGTACTGGCGGCTTTGTCCGTTCCGCGCTCAAAAACGACGGACGAAGAACTGGTAAAAATGCTTCCGCTCATCAAGAACCACGCGTGCGACGCGCGCCCGATGGTATACAAAGCCGTCAACTGGGCCTTGCGCAACATCGGCAAAAAGAATCCGCGCCTTACGCCCAAAGCCGTCGCCTGCGCGCAGGAAATTTTGGATTTGTACGAAGACAACAAATCCGCCCGCTGGGTAGCCACCAACGCTCTGTGGGAACTCAACCTCCCCAAAACAAAAGCTATGGTAGCCAAACGCAAATAACGCTTCCCCCCGTACGCGCGCAAATGTAGTAAAATAGTAGTGTATGCTATTACCCAGAATTTTAACCGCCCTGATTGGGATTCCCGTTGTTTTGGCCGCCATCCATTTTGGCGGCGTGGTTTACATGGCTTTTGTGGGTTGTGTAATCCTCCTGTGCCTGTACGAATACGGCCTGGTGCTGACCGCCGGCAAAAAACCCGTGCACATGCTCAGCCTGATGCTTTTCGGCATCTTAATGGCCGTGGTGGCCGTATTGGGCCGCGCCGCCGTTCCGGGTATACACCTGCCGGATAACCTCTATCCGCTTTCCGTAAGCATTGTTATTTTCGGCGTACTTTTTATTGAAGTTATCACCCCCAAACGCTCGTGGGAACGCGTATGCAACACGTTTACCGGGGTATTTTTGATTCCGTGGTCTTTGGCGCACTTAATCAACCTGCGCGCAATCCCCACCTACGGCGAATACTTAACGATTTTTATGATGGTAACCGTCTGGATTTCCGATTCGGGCGCGTATTTCTGCGGCCGTTTTTTGGGCCGCCATAAACTAAACCAGGAAGTCAGCCCGAAAAAAACGTGGGAAGGCGCCATCGGCGGGACGCTGCTGGCCGTGGGCGGAGCCGTCCTCATGCGGCATCTATTTTTGCCGACGCTTTTTTCCGTACAGGCCGCCGTTTGGATGGGGCTGTTAATCGCGGTCGTAGGCCAAGTGTCCGACCTGGCCGAATCCGTCATCAAACGTTCCACGGGCGTAAAAGATTCCTCCAATTTGCTCCCCGGCCACGGCGGATTTTTGGACCGCTTTGACTCGTACCTGTTACTCGCGCCGTTATTTTACTACCTGGTGCTTTATACGTTATGAAGCAAATCGTCATTTTAGGCTCCACTGGTTCCATCGGTACGTCTTCGCTGGACGTAATCGCGCGGTTGGGCGAAGAATACCGCGTGCTGGGGTTGTCGGCCAACAACAATACCGACCTATTTTTAAAACAAATCCATCAATTTAAACCCCGCTTTGCGGCCGTGTTAAATCCGGCCAGCTACGAAAAAATCAAGGACCAGATTCCGCAGGGCACGCGGCTCCTTCCGCCGGAAATCGACAGTCTGTCTTTTATGGCCTCCCTGCCGACGGCGGACCTTGTCATCAACGGCGTGGTGGGCGCGGTGGGTTTTACCCCCCTCGTGTCCGCCATCAAAGCCGGCAAAACGATTGCGCTCGCCAACAAAGAACCCATGGTAATGGCCGGAAAAACCCTCATGAAAGAGTGCGAACGCTGGGAAGCCGCCATTCTGCCCGTGGACAGCGAGCCTTCGGCCATTTTCCAATGTTTGGCGGGCGAAGCCGACGAATACAATTACCACAAAATTTCGCGCGATATTTCCAAAGTGTTTTTGACAGCGTCCGGCGGCCCGTTTGCCAAACGCAAAGCCGCCTTATCCACCGTCACGCCCGAAGAAGCGTTAAACCACCCGCGTTGGAAAATGGGCAAAAAAATTACGATTGACTCCTCTACCCTTATGAACAAAGGGTTTGAAGCCATCGAAATCATGAACCTTTTTAATCTGCCCGAAGAAAAAGTGCAAATCGTCATTCATCCGCAGTCTATCGTGCACTCGGCCGTGGAATTTAACGACGGCGCCATTTTGGCGCAAATGGGCGAACCCGATATGCGCGTGCCGATCCAGTACGCCATTACGTACCCCAAACGCATGCCGGGGCCGGTGAAAAAACTTAATTTATTTGAAGCCGCCAAGCTGGAATTTTTCGAGCCGGATTTTGACCGTTTCCCGTGCCTGGACCTCGCTCTTGCCGCCGCCCGCAAAGGCGGTATTCTGCCCGCCGTGTTAAGCGCGTCGGACGAAATTGCGGTGGACGCGTTTTTAAAAGGACAAATCAAGTTTACGGATATCCCGAAACTGATTTATACCGTCTTACAGGCCGCCCCGCAAACCAAAGGCGACGCAACGCTCAACCAAGCCGCCGAGGCCGACCAGTGGGCGCGCGAAGCAGCCGCGGCCGTCCTTGCGGACAAGACGTATAAAAAAGCCGCCATTTAGGAGAACTTATGCTTTTAACCGTTATCGCCGTTATCGTAGTGCTAAGCCCGATTGTAATTATTCACGAGTTTGGGCACTACATCGCCTGCCGCCTGACCGGGATTCGCGTCAACGAATTTGCGTTTGGGTTCGGTAAAATCTTATGGCACAAAAAAGTGGGCCATACGGACTATCAAATACGCGCCATTCCGTTCGGCGGATTTGTGGAACCCGCGGGACCCATGTTCCACCCGCAGGACGCCAAAGAACCGCCCAAGCCGTACGAATTTGCGGCAAAAAAATGGTACGCCAAATTTTTTATGGTGGTTAACGGGGCGCTGTTTAATTATCTGCTGGCCGCGCTGATTTTCGCCGTGCTGATTTACATCAAAGGCATGCCGGAAACCGACCCCGCCAAACTTCCCGCCGCCGTGGGCACGGTGGCTCCCGGCTATCCCGCCGAAAAACTGGATTTAAAAGAGGGCGATATTATCCGCCAAATTAACGGGACGCTTATCAACAACTGGGGAGATTTAACCAACGCACTGGGCGAACGCAAAGGCGATTTAAAATTAACCTATGAACGCGCCGGACAAACCTTGTCCGCCGCTGTCAAAGAAGCCGATTTCAACGGCAAAAATGTGCTGGGCGTTACCGTCATGCCCGTATTTAGTGCCGTGCCGTGGTGGAAAGCCGCGGGGCTTGGTTTTTACCAGTGCTGGTATTGGACGGAGTATTCGCTCGCCTCTTTATGGAAAAGTATCAGCCGCAAAAAAGCGCCGGAACTGGCGGGGCCGATTGGCATTGTAAACGTCATTCACCAGGCCGCGCACCGCAGTCTGCTTGATTTCGTCTTTTTAATCGCCATGCTGTCCGTGGCGGTGGGTATGTTTAACTTATTCCCGATTCCGATTTTGGACGGCGGCTACGCCCTCGTCTATCTGTGGGAAGGCCTCACCAAAAAACTGCCGACCGAAAAAACGCTTAACATCGCCGTTAACATCGGTTTATATTTACTGATTTTGCTTGTTGTGTACGCGTCGTACGCGGACATCAAGCGCATTTTCTTTAAACCCAAAACCGCCGCCGTACAAACAGAAGCGGCCCCGGAAAACACTTCGGAGAAAACAAATGTACAAGACTAGAGAAGTAAAAGTAGGGCCTTTCACTTTAGGCACCGGCCACCCCGTACGCGTGCAGAGCATGTGCAATACCGACACGCGCGACGCCAACGCCACCGCGGCGCAAATTATTGCGCTGGAAAACGCCGGTTGCGAAATCAACCGCGTGGCCGTGCCGGATATGCAGGCCGCGCTTGCCATCGGGGACATCAAAAAACAAATTCACACCCCCTTGGTGGCGGACATTCATTTTGATTATAAACTCGCACTCGAAGCCATTAAACAGGGCGTGGACAAAGTGCGCAT
>CALYRQ010000061.1 GCA_945483375.1 uncultured Elusimicrobia bacterium | reverse complement strand
GTGGCCCGCCTATAAAGGGACGCGCAAAAAGCCGGACGACGCGCTTGTCAGCCAGCTTAATTTGGCGCGCGGGCTTGTCAGCGGATTGGGGCTTGCCATGGTGGCCAAACAGGGTATAGAGGCGGATGATTTAATGGCGTTTTTGGCCCGCCGGGCGGCGCGGGAAAACGTGCCCAGCGTGCTCGCCACCACGGATAAAGACGTTTACCAGTTCTTAAATGATTTCATCCACATTTGGCCCGCCGGCGGAAAAGACGGTTTTAAAGGGCCGGAAGCCGCCAAAGAAAAATTCGGCGTGGACGTGCCATTCCTGCCGGATTATTTTTCCATTGTGGGCGACGCTTCGGACAACATTCCGGGCGTGATGGGCGTGGGGCCAAAGAGTGCGGTGGATTTAATTGAAAAATTCGGACATCTGGAAGACATCATCCGCGCCGCCCATAACGACAGCCCGGACATGAAGGCTTCCGTCGCCAAAAAAATCCGCGAGCACGAAGGCGAAGCCTTGCTTTCCAAACAGCTCGTTATGTTTGATTCCGGTTTGGACATGCCTTTTAACCTGGCCGACTACCGCGTCCAAACGCCGGACCGCGATGCGCTGGCCGCGCTGTTTGCACAGTATGAATTTAAAAATTTGCTTGATTTGTATGACGCGCCCCGTCCGTCGCGCGTTGTTCAAACGGCGGACGCGCCCGCCGCGGAACTGACGCTTTCGGACGTGTTAAAAAAGGCCGAAACCGCGTCGCGCGTTTTTTTGCACGCGCAGGATGATTACGTGCTTTTGGGCCTGAATGAGAGCGAATTATCGCTGACGCCGCTGGCGGAAGTACAGCCGTGGGAGCGGGACGCGCTTAAAAAACTGGTGGAAAACGACGCGGTGGAAAAACTCGGCTACGATTTAAAGCTGACCTTGCGCGAGCTGGATATTAACGTCCACGGGCAGTTTATCAACTGTTTTGACGGCCGTCTGGCGCGTTATTTGTTAAATCCATCGGGCGATTTAAGTTTTTCGGGTGCGTGCGCCGATTATTTTTCCGCCATCGTCAATGACGAAGAACCGCTGGAGCTCCTGCACTCGTATAACCGTTTTGGCTGGAAGTTACAGGATATTTTGACGCAAAAATTAAAAGAAAGCGGCCAGTACGATTTGTTCCGCACATTGGAACTGCCGCTTATGATGGTGCTTTCGGATATGGAGTTTGCGGGGCTGCGCGTGGATCCGGGGTGGCTTGAAAGTTTCAAAATGCTGTTGGAGCGCGAAATTGAACGGCTGCAAAAAGACGTGGACGCACGCGCGGGATATCCCGTCAACATCAACTCCACCAAACAGCTGGGCACGCTTCTTTTTGAACAAATGCAAATTCCGCCCGTCAAAAAAACGAAAACGGGCTATTCTACCGACGAAGAAGTGCTGGAACAAATCGCACAGACGTATCCCGTCGCGCGTGAAATTCTGGACTACCGCGCCAACGCCAAATTAAAATCCACCTACGTGGATAATCTGCTTTTACTGGCGGACGAAAACGATAAAGTCCATTCGTATTTGGACCAAACGGGCACCGTTACCGGCCGTCTGTCCAGCTCCAGCCCCAACCTGCAAAACATTCCCGTCCGCACCGAAAAAGGCCGTTGGCTGCGTAAGGCGTTCTGCGCCGCGCCGGGCAACGTAATGCTGAGCGTGGACTATTCGCAAATCGACCTGCGCGTACTGGCGCACGAAAGCCAGGACCCCGCGCTTATCCAGGCGTTTTTAGACGGGGGGGATATCCATACGCAGACCGCTTCGCAGATTTTTAACGTCATGCCGCTGATGGTGACGGACGAAATGCGCTCTAGTGCAAAAGCAATTAATTTTGGTATTATTTATGGACAGGGCCCCATGGGGCTTTCCCAGGCGCTGGGTATTTCCATGCGCGAGGCCAAAGAATATATCGACAATTATTTTAGCAACTTCCGCGTCGTGCGCGAATGGATAGATGCCAACGTCGCGCTTGCCCGCCAAAACGGTTACGTAAAAACGATGTTGGGTCACGTGCGTTATTTGCCCGAGTTTAATATGGGTATTGGTTCTATGGCATCTTTCGCGCAGCGCGCGGCCATCAATACGATTGTGCAGGGTGGATCTGCGGATATTATTAAGAAAGCGATGATAGACGTTTTTTCCGCTTACCGGGGCACTCCCGTTCAAATGACCATGCAGGTGCATGACGAACTGATTTTTGAACTTCCGCAAAACATCCTGGGCGAAACGGCCGCACGCATTAAAGAGTTAATGCAAAACGCCGTGCGCCTGCGCGTGCCGCTGTTGGCGGCCGCCAAAGCCGGACCAAACTGGTACGACCTGGAAAAATTACCCTTATGACTTTACGCGTAAAAAACAAATTGGTAATGGGCCTTACGGGCGGTATCGCCAGCGGTAAAAGCACCGCGCTTGCATACTTCGCCAAAAACGGGGCGGATACGCTGTCCGCCGACGAACTGGTGCGGGAACTCTACGGGACGCCCACCGTGCAAAAACAGCTGACCGAATGGTTCGGCACGTACGACGCGGCCGAAGTGGCCGGGCGCGTGTTTATTGATGAGTCGGCCCGTAAAAAACTGGAAGATTTTTTGCATCCCCTGGTGTACGATATGGCGGTCAAGCGTATTCACGCATCGCAAAAACCGTTTGTCGTGTTTGAAGTTCCTCTTTTGTTTGAAGCCGGCTGGGATAAATTAACCGATATGAACGTGCTGGTGGTGGGGGACCCGGAAACGCTGGACGCGCGCCTTGCTTCGCGCGGAATCAGCCGGGAAGAATACGAACGCCGCTTGGCCGCCCAAATGCCGGACAGCGAAAAAGCCCTCCGCGCCAATGTGCGGTTTTTCAACGGGGGGCCGAAAGAAGATTTAGCGTTAAAAGTGCAGCGTCTGTGCCAGGCGCTGGGATATATTTACGGATTTAAGTAAGGAGTCACTTATTATGGAAGAAAACACCGTGCAGGAAAAAACCGTTAAACCTGCCAAAGAAACCAAAACGGCCAAACCGGCCGCCGAAGCGCCGAAGACGGAAAGAACCCGTCCCGTCGCGGACCGCCGCCCGGTTGCCCGGATGCAGAACCGTCCCGCCGGCGCGCAAGCCGCGCCCGCCCGTCCCAACGGGGCCAAACCGATGGACGCGCGCGAACTCAATAAACTAAGCGTGCAGGAACTGACCAAACTGGCCGTCAATTACAATATCGAAGATATTTCCGGCTTGCGCAAACAGGAACTGATCGGCCGCATCGTGGCCGTGCAGGCCAAACAAAACGGTTCCGTATACGGCGGGGGCGTATTGGAAATTTTACCGGACGGTTTCGGTTTCTTGCGCTCGGAAGAAAATAACTACTTGGCCGGAGCGGAAGACATTTACGTATCTCCTTCCCAAATCAAACGTTTCGGCCTTCGCAAAGGCGACACGATTGAAGGCCTCATCCGTCCGCCCAAAGACAACGAACGCTACTTTGCCATGCTGCAGGTGCAAAAAGTAAACGGGGTGGATTCTGATAAAATTTACAACCGCCCGTTGTTTGAAAACCTGACTCCCTTGCACCCCAACGAACGTTTTACGTTGGAGGTGGATAAATCTTCGCTCACCCAGCGCGTGATTGATTTGATTGCTCCTATCGGCAAAGGCCAGCGCGCGCTTATTGTGGCTCCGCCCAAAAGCGGTAAAACGATGATTCTGCAGGCAATTGCCCACTCCATCGCCGAAAATTATAAAGACGCCGTTTTAATGGTGCTTTTAATTGATGAACGTCCCGAAGAAGTAACCGATATGAGCCGCAGCGTAAAAGGCGAAGTGGTTGCGTCTACGTTTGACGAACCGGCCGACCGCCACGTACAGGTGGCCGAAATGGTAATCGAAAAAGCCAAACGCTTGGCCGAACAGGGTAAAGACGTGGTGGTGCTTTTGGACTCTATCACCCGCCTGGCCCGCGCGTATAACACGGTGGCGCCTTCCTCGGGCCGCGTGCTGACGGGCGGCCTGGAGGCCACTTCTCTGCAAAAGCCCAAACGCTTTTTGGGTGCCGCGCGTAACATCGAAGAAGGCGGTTCTCTTACCATTATCGCTACGGCCATGGTGGATACCGGCAGCCGTATGGACGAAGTGATTTTCGAAGAGTTCAAAGGTACGGGCAACAGCGAACTGTCGCTGGACCGCAAACTGTCCGAACGGCGCATTTTCCCGGCGGTGGATATCAACCGCAGCTCTACGCGCAAGGAAAACCTGTTGCTTTCGGAAGACGAACTCAACAAAGTGTGGATTATGCGCAAAGTGCTCGCGCCGTTAAGCTCGGTGGACGCGATGACGCTTCTTTTGGATAAACTTTCGTCCACCAAATCCAACAAAGATTTCTTTAAACAAATGGAAATCAACGCGTTTTAGGCTGACGGGGCAAAGAAATTCTTTGCCCAAAAACGCCCGATTATGGTAAAATAATCTATATAGATTTTTGAAAGGAAGAATTAACAATGAAAGAAAACTTACATCCCAAATACGATTTTGTCGAAGTCGTGTGCGCTTGCGGCAATAAATTTACCACCCGCTCTACCGCCAAAACCTTAAAACTCGACATCTGCTCCGCCTGCCATCCGTTCTTTACCGGCAAGCAGAAACTCTTAGACACCGAAGGTATGGTGGAAAAATTCAATAAACGCTTTGCGAAAACCGAAGGCAAAACCTTGGTTCGCAAACCGAAAACCGAAGTAAAAGCCAAAGCCAAATTGGCGAAAAAACCGGTAGCCGCCAAAAAAACCGCCGCTAAAAAGCCGGCCAAAAAAGCGGAAACCGCCGAAGCGAAATAGCAACGCTTTTTTTAAAGAGCAGACTGCCTATAAGGAAGTCTGCTCTTTTTCTTTGTAATAAGGAACCGTTATGGATACCTCTAAATACGTAGCTGAATTTAAACAGTTGGAAGAAGAACTGTCGTCCGGCAATTTATCCGGTCAGGACCTGGCCGTAAAAGCCAAACGCCACGCGTTTTTAAAACCCATCATCGAAAAAGAACAGGAGCTCAACGCCACCCAAAAAGCCATCGAGGACGACCGCGCGATGATTGAAGCGGGCGAGGATAAAGAACTCGTCAAAATGGCCGCCGAAGAACTGGCCGAGCTGGAAGCCAAACTGCCTGTTTTGCAAAAAGAACTGCGCGTACTCGTTATCCCGCCGGATCCGAACGATTCCAAAAACATCTATTTGGAAATCCGCCCCGGCGCGGGCGGCGACGAATCCGCCTTGTTTGCGGCGGAACTGTTGCGCGTCTACCAGCACTTTGCGCAAACCAAAGGCTGGAGCACCGAAATTTTGGAATTTACGCCCACCGGTTTAAAAGGGTGCAAATACGTCAGCATGTTTATTAAGGGCGACGGCGCCTATTCCTGGCTTCGCGCCGAAGCGGGTACCCACCGCGTCCAGCGCGTGCCGGATACGGAAACCGCGGGCCGCGTGCACACATCTACCGTTACGGTAGCGATTATGCCGGAAGCCGAAGAAATTGACATTGAAATCCGCCCCGAAGATTTGGAAATGGAAACCTGCCGTTCCGGCGGTGCGGGCGGCCAAAACGTAAACAAGGTGGAAACGGCCGTACGCATTATTCACAAGCCGACGGGCATTGTGGTTTCCTGCCGCGAGGAACGCCATCAAGGCAAAAACCGCGAAAAAGCCATGGCTATGTTGCGCGCCAAACTGTACCAGATTGAAGAAGACAAACGCAACAAGGAAATTTACGACGAACGCAAAGCGCAGGTGGGCACCGGGGACCGTTCGGAAAAAATCCGCACGTATAACTTCCCGCAAAGCCGCGTAACCGACCATCGCACCGAAAAATCGTACCATAACTTAATGGAAATTATGCAGGGCGCGATTGACCCGATACTGGAAGATTTGCGCGCGTACCGTGTGGAACAGAAACTTAAAAATTTGCAAACCTGACCCGCGCTTGTTTTTTGATTTCGCCGGACGGCGTTATTTAGGCGCGTCCGGCGTTTTTTAAAGGTTTTTCATTTTATGCAACCCACCTTGGAAGAAGTTTTGGACGGAGCCGTTTCCCGTCTTGTTGCCGCCGGATCGGACGAACC
>CALYRQ010000060.1 GCA_945483375.1 uncultured Elusimicrobia bacterium | reverse complement strand
GACTCACCCGACACTCGAAGCTTCGCGCCAGTACCGTCTGGAACACACACTTCAAAATCCGCAATTATAAATAGCGCATGCAAACCATCCCTTCCATTAAGGATTTAAAGAATATCCTCATCCTGCGCGGCGAAGGCTCGCTGGGCGATGCGGTGTTGTCTTCTTGCTCGTACCGGGAAATCAAAAAATTTAATCCTTCTGTCCGCATTACCGTGGCCGCCTTCGGCGCGGCATTGGGGTATTTGCATCAAATCTCTTATATTGATGAAGTGGTGGCTCTGCCGGTGCGGCGGATTATCCGTCCGAACCAGCGCTGGCTGTCGCTGATTCTGGCGGGCCTGGCATTGCGTAAGCGTCATTTTGACTTGGTGATAGATTCTTCGGCAAAAAATTTTTATAACTGGCGTTTGTTTAAATGGCTTTGCGGCGGGAACGACCGTTTGTTGGATTTTGTCCACAGTCCGGTGCCTTTTGGTTCACCGTTAGAGCATGCCGGCCGCCATGAACAGGCCATTTTAGAACAGTTGGGGATTCCCCGGCCGGACCCGTCTTACGATTTGCCCGTGCCCGAAGACGCACAAACGAAATTGGACGCGTTTGCGGCCAAAAACGTTCCGCACGGGTATCTGCTTTTAAATCCGTTTGGTTCCATTTCGGCACGGACGTTAAACCCCCAAACCTGTACGCTAGTTGCTTCTACTTTGCGGGAGTTTCCCGCCGTCATCGTCTGTATGCCTTCCCAACGAGCGGCGGCGGAAGCGGTTTTGCGCGCGCTGCAGGCGGAAAAACTGACCGGGTACGTGTATCAAACGGCCAGCGTGTTTGATATGTTCGCGTTGGTGCGCGGTGCCAAGCTGGTGGTCACGCCGGATACGTCGGTGGTGCACGTGGCTTCCGGGTTCAAAAAACCTACGGTGGCATTTTATAAATCTTACAGTGCGTATAACGCACCCAACAATACGAAAGCTTTTGTCATCAATACGGACCCGGCGGACGTAAACCTTTTTGAACAGAACGCGTTGTTTCAAGCAGTCGCTTCCGTGCGGGAGTGCTTATGACGGCAGGCGAATGTCTGCGCCGCGCGCAGGCGCGTTTGGAAAAATCCGGTTCGGATGAACCGCAGGCCAATGCCGAATGGCTGCTTGCCTACGCTTTGGGCGTTACACGCACGTACCTTTTTGTAAATCTTTCCGAACAAATGACTCCCGAGCAGGAAGATGCGTACGAAAAAATGCTCGTGCGTAAAGAGGCGGGGGAACCTCTTTCGCACATCGTAGGGTTTCAGCCGTTCTGCGGGCTGGATATTCACGTGACGCCTGACGTACTCACGCCGCGACCGGAAACGGAAGAACTCGTGGACCTGGTCAGCGCGCGTTTTGAACGGCGCGTCGCGTACCGTTTTATGGATATGTGCACGGGCAGCGGGTGTATTGCGCTTGCGCTTGCGGACCGTTTTCCCAAGGTCGTTATTACGGCGGCGGATATTTCGGAAAAAGCCCTCTTGGTGGCGCAGGAAAACGCCAAACGGCTCCGCCTGGAAGACCGTATTCAATTTTTGCAGTCGGACGTGTGGGAAAACGTGCAGAACACGTTTGATTTAATTATTTCCAATCCTCCGTATATCCCGTCGGAAATCGTGGACACGCTGACGCGGGAAGTGCTGCACGAACCGCGCCTTGCGCTTGACGGCGGCGCGGACGGGCTCGACGTCGTGCGTCCGCTTTGCTCTTTGGCGGCGGATTATTTAAATCCGGACGGGTTGCTCGCCTTGGAGCTGTGCAAAGGTCAGGCGGGCGCGGTGGCGCGGGGGCTCGCGGAAATCGGCTGGAACGCCGAGGTAAAAAAAGATATAGTGGGGATAGAGCGGTTTGTGCTCGCCCAAAAAATTTAATTTTTTCTAGGAGTTGTTATGGACAGATTTTTAATTCGCGGCGGCAAAAAATTACAGGGAACGGTGCGCGCCAGCGGCAGCAAAAACGCCGCCCTGCCGATTTTGGTGGCCACGCTGCTGACGGACGAGCCGTGCGTGCTCTCCCGCGTGCCGGACTTGCGCGACGTGCGCACCACGCTTAAAATTTTGGAATATCTGGGCAAAAAAGTAACGTACGAAAATGGCACCGTCATCATCTCGGCCGACGGCCAGCTTAAAAACAGTTTGCCATACGAACTCGTCAAACAAATGCGCGCGAGCTTTTGGGTGGCGGGGCCGCTTTTGGCTCGTTTTCTGGAAGCGGAAATTCCGCTCCCCGGCGGGTGCGCCATCGGCGTGCGCCCGGTGGATATCCATTTAAAAGGTTTTGAAAAACTGGGTGCAACGTGCGAAATGAACGCGGGCAACGTTATTTTGCGCGCGCAGGAACTGGTGCCTTCTAAAATCGTACTGCGTTTCCCCAGCGTGGGCGCGACGCAAAACCTGCTGATGTGCGCGTGCTTGATAGAAGGCGAAACGGTGCTTGAAAACGTGGCCAAAGAGCCGGAAATTGACGATGTAATTGCTTTCTTAAACAAAATGGGCGCGGATATTTCCACCGACGACAAAGGCCGCCTGGTAATTTACGGCAAAAAAACGTTGCACGGCGCGGAGCACGAAATCGTGGCCGACCGCATCGAAAGCGGTTCCTACATGCTGGCCGCCGCCGCCACGCGCGGGGACGTAACCGTCACCGGGTGCGTGCCCGAACACAACGCCATTCTGTTGGAAGATTTGCAGGAAGCCGGCTTCACGCTGACCGTTACCAACGACTCCGTGCGCGTCCACGCCTACGACGGTGATATTAAACCCATTCGCGTGCGTACCGCGCCGTACCCCGGTTTTGCCACCGATTTGCAGGCCCCGTGGATGACACTGATGTGCCTTTCCGACGGCACCGCCGAAGTGGACGAGGATATTTTTGAAAACCGCTTTATGCACGCGCCCGAACTCGTGCGTATGGGTGCCCAAATCGTAACGGAAAAAAGCGTCGCGCGCATTACGGGGGTGAAAGAGCTCTCCGCCGCACACGTCCAGGCGTCCGATTTGCGCGGGGGAATGGCGCTCGTCATCGCCGGGCTGTGCGCCAAAGGCGAAACGGAAGTGGAACGCGTCTACCATATTGACCGCGGGTACGAAAACCTGGAAGAAAAACTCACCTCTCTGGGTGCGGACATTAAACGTTACAACCCCGAAAAATGAGTTTCGACATCGTATTTAATTACATTCTAAAACGTACGGGCGTGGATTACGGCGCGGGGCCGGACGGCTTTTTGCGTTTGCTTGCACGCTTGGGGAACCCGCAGGAAAAATTTAAAATCGTTCACGTGGCGGGCACCAACGGCAAAGGTTCCGTTTCCACGCTGATCGCCAAAACGCTGGAGGCCGCCGGATACGAAACGGGGCTGTTTGTGTCGCCCCATCTGGTGAGCCCGGTGGAGCGTATTCAAATTAACGGGAGTCCCATCGCCAAAAACTCTTTTTCGCAGGCCGTCGTATCCGTGTTTCAGGAAGAAGAAGACGAACTCAATTTTTTTGAAATTTTAACCGCCGCCGCGCTCGTTTATTTTGCGCGCAAGAAAGTGGACTGGGCAGTACTGGAAACGGGCCTCGGCGGACGTAAAGACCCTACCAACGCCTGCACCGCCGCACTGAGCGTGATTACCGCCATCGGCCTGGACCACACGCAATACCTGGGCTCCAGCCTGGCGCAAATCGCGCGCGAAAAAGCGGGCATTATCAAACCCGGCGTACCCGTTATCAGCGGCGTCATGAATCCCACCGTGCGCGAAATTATCGCCAAAACGGCTAAGGCCAAAAATGCGCCGCTTACCTTTGTGGGCCTCGGCGAACCGTTTTGGGAAGCCGCGTTGGATTTTAAAACGGGGCGGACGTTTTTGCGCGCCGAAGACGAAAGCCTTTGGTCCCTGCACGCGTTGGGTTCGCGCCAGACGCTTAATGCGTGCATGGCGTATCAGGCGGCCAAAACGCTGGGTCTGCCGGCGCGGGCTCTAAAAAAAGCGTTTGACGAGGTGGACCTGCCGGGTCGGTTTGAAATTTTCGGGCAAGATAAAAACACGCTTATTTTAGATGGCGCACACAACCCGCAGGCCGTGGAACTGTTGATGGATTTTTGGCGTAAAACGCCGTTTGCCGAAGACGCCGTTCTTTTGTGCGGGTTTATGAAAGACAAAGATTATAAAAAAATGCTTTCCGTACTCCGCCCGTATTTTAAGACGGTAATCGTCACCGTGCCGCCGTCAGCGCGCGGGGCGGGGGAAGAAGAAATACGGGCCGCATTGCCCAAAAATGCGCGTATCGTGTTCGAACCGGAATGGAAGAAAGCCTTTTCCCGGGCTTTGGCGCACGGAACCGTATTGTGTACGGGGTCTTTTTACCTGGCCGGAGCGGTGCGCGGGCTAGTGCAAAACCGGGGCTGGAAGCGGATATAAAAAGGGCGGGTTTCTCCGTCATAAAATACAGTTGACACGCGCGTCCTTTTGTGGTTAAATTTAGTGTAAGTATTTTTGCGCGGAGAGCCTACGATGTCTTTAGACAACAACCAATTTGAATCCCATGGGGATATTGCCCAGTTTTTGGAAAAATTTAAAGAGCAGTCTTTTTCTTCCGCCGTCCCACCCGCCGGCGCGGACGCGCTCGGAAACCGGGTGATTCCGTCTAAATCTTCCCAATACGAACGCACGTTTGAAAAACTGGAACAGAAAATCCAGGAACTTGAAGAACGTTTTGAAGCCTCCGCCAGCCAAAACCAAATGATTCTTTCCGAGCTCGCCCGCACGCGCGAAGCCATGGAACGCCAAAAAGACCGCGACGCTTTTTTGGAACACATTTCCCGAACAATCGCCAATTTAAAAGCCAGTGTGGAAAATTTATCCCGCGTGCGTCAGGAACGTCCTCTTTTGTACCCGGAGCCGGACGTCCAGCGCGGTTTTGATTCCGTCCCTGCGTCGGAAACGCCTCACACCGCCATTTATCATTACCGGCCGGAAAATTACCGCGCCGCGCAGGAAGAAAAAGCCCGCCTGGAACGCGAAGAAAAAGAACGCATTATTTCCAGTCTGCATCAAAAGGCTTCCCAGTTAAAAGCCGTTAACAGCGCGCTCGACAGGGAAATCAAAAAGGTCCAGCAGGAAAAAATGGAAGCGCTTAAAAAATCGGCCGAACAAGCCAAAGAAATTTTGTCTTTGCGCGACCAGCTGACCGAAGCCGAAGAACGTTTTAAATCGTTTGATTTCGAAGGCCGCATCATTTCCATTCGCCAGGAGTACCAGCAGAAAGTGGACAGCCTGGAAACGCAGTTGAAAGAAATTTCCGATACGTGCATGAAGCAGGTGGAAGAAATCGAATCGCTGCGCGCGGAAAATGTCAAACTCCACAAAGCCGCGCAGGAAAAAGAAGCCACCCTCAAACTGCTGGAAGCCAAAGAAGCCGAACTTCAGGCGCTTAAAGAGCAAATGGCCGCCCTGGAGTCCGACCACAGCCGCGGCGCGCAGGAACAGCTTATCGCGTTTACGGAAAAACTCCAGTCCCTGCAAAACCAGCGCGACGAACTTTCCGTTCAGTTTGAATCCGCCCGCCAGGAGCTGGAAGCCGTGCGGCAGGAAAAAGAACTGCTCGAAAAGAATTTTAAAGAGTTGGTGGATAAAATTAACGCCAACGACGCGGTGATTGAAGAACTCAAACAAAAAATCGCCGTTTTGGGCCGCCAGAACGAAGAACTCACCCAGCATAACGTACGTTTGCAGGGAGAAAAAGAAGAACTGGCGCGCGCCAACGAACAGCTGGACGCCCGCGCCCAGGCCGCCGAAATGGAAAAAGAAGCCTTTTCCATCCGCAGCGAAGAGCTTTCCCGCCAGGCGGAAACGTTGACTTTGGAAAAAGTCGGCCTTTTTGCCCGTACCGAAGAATTAACCCGTGAAAAGGGCGCGGTTGAAGAACAGGCCCGCTCGCTGGAAGCGGAAAAAGAAACTCTGCACCGGGATTTGCAGGCCGCCCGCCAAACCGCCGAAAACTTAACGCGTGAAAAAGACGCGCTTTCTTCCCGCGCGGAAGAATTGACGCGCGAAAAGGCGGAACTCGCCGCCCGCGGCGAAGAACTTTCCCGCCAGACGGAAGAACTGGCCCGGGAAAGAGCCAGGCTTTCTGCCCGCGCCGAAGAGTTGGCCCTCGAAAAGAAAAATTTTGAAGAGCAATCCCGCCTGTTAAGCGGCGAGAAAGAAACCC
>CALYRQ010000059.1 GCA_945483375.1 uncultured Elusimicrobia bacterium | reverse complement strand
AAGTGGAAGCCCGCACCGCCGACCGCCAGGCCGCGCTCGACAACTTTAAAAAACATTTGGAACCGGCTTTAACTGCGGGCAAAATGGAGTACCGCATTTTGGCGCGTGCCAAAAATTATTATTCCATTTACCGCAAAATGCAAAAACACCATTGTACATTTGCGGAAATCCAGGATTCGCTGGGCGTGCGCATTATTACCAAAAATTTGTCCGACTGTTATAAAGCGCTCGGCATTGTGCACAACGTATTTAAACCCATCGCCGGTACGTTTACCGACTACATCGCCACCCCCAAAGCCAACATGTACCAAAGCATCCACACCACGGTACTGTCGCCTACCGGGGACATTATCGAAATTCAAATCCGCACCGAAGAAATGCACCGCACCTGCGAATACGGTATCGCGGCGCACTGGCGGTACAAAATGGGCGGCGTAAAGCAGGACAAAAACTTTGACGAAAAAATCAACTGGATCCGCCGCTGGATTGAATGGCAGCAGGATTTAACCGCCCCGCGCGAATTTTTGGAAGGGTTCAAAACGGACGTCAACCTGCAGCAGATTTTCGTATTCACGCCGCGCGCGGACGTAAAATCCCTGCCGGAAGGCTCCACCCCCATTGATTTTGCCTACGCCATCCATACCGACATCGGCGACCATTACGTAGGCGCCAAAGTAAACAACCGCATGGTACGCATGGACTACGCCTTTAAAACGGGCGACGTGTGCGAAATCATCACCCGCAAAAACGGACAGCCCAAGCGCGACTGGCTTGAATTTGCTAAAACCGCGGGCGCGCGCAGCCACATCAAACGTTTCCTGCGCAGTAAGGGGATTGAATTATGAACTGCCCCAAATGCTACAGCCTCTGTGACGAAACCGATAACTTCTGCCGCCGTTGCGGAAAAAGTTTAAAACCCGGTACGGGGTTCTTATACTCCCATTCCGGCATTATTCTGCTGGCCGTCATCCTCGGGCCGTTTGCACTGCCCGCCGTATGGGGCTCCAAACTCATCGGCACGGCCGCAAAATGGATTTACACCGTGGTTCTTTTGCTCATCGGCGTTTACTTGGCCGTCGCCTGCTGGCACGCCTACCTGCTCGCCACCCAAGCCGCACAAACTTTTTTAGGCGCGGGACTGTAAGTTTTCCCGCCGGCCCACTCCATATTTAGTACAATATAGAGTACCCTTTTGAAACTAGTAAGGAGAAATAAATGACAGACAGTGATGTAAAGCACAACGTGACCAAACACGGCCAGCCGAAAGCATTGTATATGTTGTTCATGGTCGAAATGTGGGAACGTTTCAACTATTATGGCATGAGAGCTCTCCTGTCGCTCTTCATGATCAGCACCGTAATTGGATTCTCTAAAGCGACATCCAGCAAAATTTACGGCATGTTTACGGCCCTAGTGTACTTAACCCCCGTTCTCGGCGGTTACCTGGCGGACCGTTTCATCGGCAAACGCCACTCCATTACCATCGGCGCGGCTTTGATGGCCGCCGGACAGTTTGTATTGGCTTCCTACGAAATCATCAACCCGATTTGGGCCCTGGGCACCGGCCTTACGCTCATCATTTTGGGTAACGGTTTCTTTAAACCCAATATCTCCGCCATCGTCGGCGAACTCTACGAACCCAACGATCCCAGAAGAGACTCTGGCTTCACCATCTTCTACATGGGTATTAACTTGGGTGCGTTTTTTGCGCCGTTTATCTGCGGATTCTTGGGTGAACCCCACGATCCTTCCAGCATCCTGGAAGCGTACAAATGGAAATACGGCTTTATGGCCGCCGGTACGGGTATGCTTATCGGCCTCGTGTGGTACTTAGTTTCCCAGAATAAATACCTGGGCCACATCGGCTTGCACCCTGTCATGAAAAACAAACAGGACGAAGACCCCGAAGAAAGAGCCAAAGCCGCAGCCGCCAACAAGCCGCTTACGCAGGAAGAATGGGACAAAATCAAAGCGATTTTCACGTTCGTGTTCTTCGCCGTATTCTTCTTTGCGTTCTTCGAACAGGCGGGCACTTCGCTTAACTTCTTCGCCAAAGAAGCCACCAACCTTACCCCCGTGTTGCCGTTTATCGGGCAGATTACCCTGAAAGCCTCGTACTTCCAGGCCGTCAACCCGATTTTCGTACTGATTTTGGCCCCCGTATTTGCCAAAATGTGGATTAAGCTGGGTTCCAAAGATCCGTCCATCCCGAGCAAATTCGGCTGGGGGTTGTTTCTGCAGGGGTTGGGCTTTGCCGCCATTGCGGTAGGCGCGGCTCTGTACCAGGCCAACGGCCCCGTCAGCGCGATTTGGCTGATTTTGGTGTACATGTTCTGCACGATGGGCGAACTGTGTTTGTCCCCCGTGGGCCTGTCCATGGTCACTAAACTGGCTCCTTTAAAATTTATGTCCCTGTTTATGGGCGTATGGCTAACCGCCAGCTTTTTCGGCAACCTGCTTGCCGGCTGGCTTGCTAGCTACTACGAATCCTGGAGCCTTACCACGCTGTTCTCCGTTCCGGCGGTATGCTCGGTCTTGTTCGGCGTAATTATGTGGATTATGACGGGTAAAATCAAACGCTGGATGCACGGCGTACACTAAGTTTTATAGACACAGAAAAACCCCGCTCAACCGAGCGGGGTTTTTATTATTTTCCACATCAATACATGGGATAATACAAAGTACTTATAGCCGGGTCTTTGGGGCCGTAGGAACGGCATAGTTTTTCGCCCGCCGGAGTTTTTGGATTACACATAATTTTATCGTATAAAGGAGTATTTGGGGAAAGCCAGCCGTTAATTTGGTATTCGTTGGTTAAACGTTGGCAATCAAAATGAAAATGGGGATCCGTACCCGGCTGGTGAATATAAATGTGGAAATTTTTAGTGTACAGGTGCTGGCCGGAGGCGCCGGCGGAAGAAATATCCAACTCATCAAAACTTTCCGCATACCGCCCATTAGCCATATAATATACTTTTTGCGCGTTCATTAAAGCCCGTAAAAGCGTTACCGCCTCCGCCGCGCGGGACTTCTCCACCGCCAGCGTATACTGCGGCAGCGCCACAGAAGCCAATATCCCTATAATTAAAACTACTACTAACAGCTCTATAAGCGTAAAACCTTCTTTTTGATACATGGAACATGTCCCCCTTACATTTATCCCCATGGTATCAAAAAAAAAAAACAATACAACCCCCTTACTGAAAACAGCATTATCCAAACGGCTGTTACCGAAACGACGCACAAACATGCCGTGCAGATTAGAATAACATTGCATTACTTCGGCTGATTTTTCAGATTTGCGCTAAATTTGCGTTGCCAGTTGCCCGAGGAAGTACTGTTAGGTACGCCGAGAGGTAAGGGAACGCAAAGTTAGCCAAATGTGGAAAATGGTTGCCCAGATAAGCAACAAGGGATAAGAAATTTCTTTCTTATCCCTTGTGCGTAAATCGTCCGTTACCGCCAGCCGTTATTCCGCCGCTTCCGTTTCGGGTTCTTCAGCCGGCTCTATACGCAGCGAAGCCAATAACATATCCACCAGACGGATATCGCTCGGATATTGCACCAATTCGCGCGCTTTTAATAAAGAAACCCAACGTATCGCCAAAATTTCCGACGCGTCATGCTTGCCGATACGCCCCAGTTTTTTCATCAAATACCACTGCACCATCTTTTTGACGTAATTTCCCTGGAACGTAAACGCGTATTTCACGCGAATCATCGGCCGCACGATAACGGCTTTATAACCTGTTTCTTCCAAAACTTCGCGCAAGGCGGCCTGCCGGGGTGTTTCCCCCGGTTCAATATGGCCTTTGGGGAACGTCCAAATTTTTTTCCCCTTCATATTTTTGACTTGAACCAAGAGTACTTTGCGCCCGTCCAAAATCACGCCGCCGCACGAAAATTCGGAAACAATCATAAACCTTTCTCTAAATGATACGCCACATTCAGGATTTTTTCTTCCTGCAAAATCGGGCCGTAGAACTGCACGCCCACGGGCAGACCGTCTTTATCCTTGCCAAACGGCACGCTCACGCCCGCAAGTCCGCCGATGTTGCCCTGACAGGTATATAAATCGGCCAGATACAGGGCGAGGGGGTCCTCGTCGTGCTGACCGAGTTTAAAAGCTGTAGTGGGTGAGGTGGGCGTTAACAGCACGTCCACTTTTTCGAACGCTTTTTTGAAATCGTCGCGGATGAGTTCGCGCACTTTCATGGCTTTTAAAAAACATTCTTCGTAATTTTTAGAAGTCAGTGCAAACGTACCGATGATAATGCGTTTTTTTACTTCCAGCCCAAACGGCGCGCGGGAATTTTCGTAATACGAGTTTAAATCGGCAGAAGCCTCATCCGCGTAACCGTAGCGGATGCCGTCGTAACGGCCCAGGTTGGAGCTGGCCTCGGCGCTGGTGATAATGTAGTAGCACGGGGCCGCATATTTGGCATGCGGCACGTCCACTTCCACCAGTTCCGCGCCCTGTTTTTGAAGCTGGGCGGCGGCTTCGTCCATTTTTTGTTTGATATCATCCGCCAGGCCGTCTAAAAATCCTTTAGGGAGCCCCACTTTCACACCTTTTAAATCCCGGCTGAAAAGTTGGGCATACGCGGGCACGGGGGCTTCAAGCGATGTGGAGTCATGAACGTCTTTACCGGCCAACACTTCCAGGGCCAGGGCCGCGTCTTTCACGTTGGCGGCCAACACGCCCACCTGGTCTGCGCTGGAGGCAAACGCAATCACGCCGTAACGGGAAATGCGCCCGTAACCGGGTTTAATACCCACCACGCCGCAGAATCCGGCCGGCTGGCGGACGGAACCGCCCGTATCGGTACCCAGGGCCAGCGGAACCATCCCCGCCGCCACGGCGGCCGCACTGCCGCCCGAAGAACCGCCGGGTACGCGCGTTACGTCCACCGGGTTTTTAACGGGGCCGTAAACGGAGGTTTGGTTGGTACTGCCCATGGCAAATTCGTCCATGTTGGTGCGGCCGATAATTACCGCGTCGGCGGCCAGCAATTTTTCCACCACGGTAGACGTATAAGACGCCACGTAATTTTCCAGCATTTTGGAACAGCAGGTAGCTTTATGGTCTTTAAAAAGAATGTTGTCTTTAATCGCCACAGGTACGCCCGCCAAAGCGCCCAATTTTTCGCCGCGGGCGCGTTTTTGGTCGAGTTCTTTGGCGCGGGCCAAGGAGCCCGTTTCAAACACTTCCACAAAAGCGTTGATTTCCGGGTTCTTTTGGGAGATTACGTCCAAAAAACCGCGGGTGATTTCTTCGGCGGATTTTTCGCCGGATTTAAAAGCGTTGATAATCTGGTCGACGGTCATCATTAGAGCACCTTCTTTACTTTAGCGCAGTCGTCTAAACTGGCGTTAAAATCGGCACGCAGGAGGGCGGCGCGTTTTTCGTCCGTTACCGGTTCGTCGGCGCGCACGTGCGCGGATAAATTAACATTAGAAAGTTCAACACCGTCCGTATTCACGGCGGAAAGGTCTTTCACCCAATTAAACAGGGCTTCCAGTTGGGCTTCGTAAACGGCGGCTTCGTGCTCGCTTACGCGCATTTTGGCGAGCTTGGCCGCCAAGGCTACGTCTTTTTTAGTTATTTCCATATAAAATAGCTCCCTTTGAAAATATATTTTATATAATAATGGGGCCTTTGGCTAGGGTCGCGCGCGTACGCGTAAAGAACGGCCCGCCGCTGGCAAGGGGGTTGTATGGAAAACAAAAACACGTGTGAACTGTCCGAACGGACGCAAGACGATTGCTGCTGCGGCAAGAACGGTTGCGTAAACAGCCGGTTTACTTTATCGGTAATTGCGGTGATCTTATCGTGCTTCACGGGATTTTGGAGTATCCCGCTGGCCTTGGCGGCGCTGATTTTGTCGTTGCGCGCGCAGGATTTAACGCATGACGGGCGCGTGGAAGAAGCGCGCCGCACCGCCTGGTGGGCGGGATTGTTCGGGTGGCTGACAATTCTAGTCGCGCTGCTGCCCGTGGTGTTGATTATCTTTTTCGGCGGAGCGATTGTAGCGTTCTTTGCGGCGCTCCTGGCCGCGGCGTAGAATTTCGAACGCGGACACATTTGTAAAAATTCCCCGGTTGTGCCGGGGAATTTTTATTTTTAAAACATCGTATAATACTGCGTACTGATTGCCGGGTCGATTTTACCCATGGTTTTACATAATTTCGTACCAAAATCAGACTTGGGATT
>CALYRQ010000058.1 GCA_945483375.1 uncultured Elusimicrobia bacterium | reverse complement strand
AGGATTATCAAAACTAATCTGCAAGGGGACCGATTCTGAGTCTTTCTGAATCTTTGATTGGACAAAACATGAACGCGCACCCGGATTGCCTGGGGGTATACATTGGGATTGACGAAATTTACGTCGCCCAAAGCGCGAAAAAAGACGGCGGCACCGTGCTGGAATCTTTGGTGCGCGTACCGATTCACTCCGTGGACCGCACGGGGCTTAAACCGCTTGATTTAAACGAAACGTTCTTTTCGATGGATAACTGGTTGGATTCGCTCGGCAAAGTAACTTCCAAGAAAAAATGGAAAACGAACCGCGTCGTCGTCAGTTTGGCGCCTGCATTCTGCTTGTTGCGCCACTTTGTCATTCCGGCCGCCATCGAACGCAAAATGTGGAAGAGTTCCATTCCGCTTCAGGCGCGCAAATACATCCATTTCCCATTTGAAAAAGCCGAATACGCTTACCACGTCTACGAATTTGAAACCGCAGCCACCAAACAAAAACGTTTGGGAGTGGTGTTTGCATTAACCACCAAACTGATTATCGAACGCTTGCAGAAAGGGTTGAAATCGGTGGGCCTTGAGTTGGTATCCGTAGAACCTTCGAGCCTGTCTTTGGGCCGCGCGTTTAATGACAGCGACAAAGAAGCCGTGGGCGACGGGGGCCGCATTTATTCCTTCTTCGGCAAAGATATGGCGAACTTCGTGTTCTTAAACGAAAATGCGCCCGTACTCTTGCGCGAAGTGGAAATTTCGGGCTCGCTCCCGGCGGAACGCCGCCGCTTCGAAATCACCAACTGCACGGAATTTATCGCCAAACAGCTGGAAAAAGACCCGTTTGAAGAAGCCGTCATCGTGGGTACGGATATTGAACAGTGGGTGCCTGCGTTGGAAGCCGATTCCAAAAAACCGGTTCGCAAATGGAATTTAAGCGAAATTTACGGTATTGAAACCAAATCGGCGGGGGAAATCGCCGCCATCGGCGCGAGCATTAAGTTCTACGACCATAAAACCCCGGATTTGGACTTTACCAAAGGTACCCGTTTGAGCGACTACGAATTTAACGCCAGTTTGACGGCCTGGAAAGTGGCCGCGGCGTTGATTGTAATTCTTCTTCTGCTTATCGGCAAAGGCTATCTGGGGGTGCAAAGCAAAGCCAAAGAGCTCCAGAGCGCCAAAGCCTCCCAGCAGCGCACGGTGGCCGATTTTGACGGTCTTACCGCCAACCAAATCCAGAGCAATTTAAGCCGTATGAAAACACAAAACAGCAACTTGCAGGCGATGACGCGCTACGATAACACCATTACGCCGCTTATTATGGAAATCGTGGACGCAATTCCGCAGCAGGTGTGGATTACCAAACTGGAATACGGCGACCCGTTCCCCACGAAAGGTTCCGAAGCCCGCTCCGTTACGATTGAGGGTTCCATTAAATCCGGCGGGGACGGACAGGCCGATTTGGCCATGGGCAACCAATTCCGCGATGCGCTTGCCGCGCAGCCCATTATCAACAAAATTTGCGGTAATTCCGCCGCCATCCGCTTCGTCAGCGTAGCGGGCACGGCGTCCGGCGGAAACAATACATCCGGCGGATCCGGGGTGGAAAAAGAAACGCGTTTTGTTTTCACCTGTTCCAAAGAAGGAGGTCGCAACAATGGCCGCTAATTTGAAAAATAACAAGCAGGTGGAAGCCTTAAAAAAAGGTTTCCAGGATATTCAAACGGTCATGCAAGAGGGCAATTACAAATTGTTCGTCAAGCAGTTTGTGGCCGTGCTGGTCGTATTCTTAGGGTTTAAGTATTGCAGCGGCCAGTTTGCCGACAAAATCAACAACTACAACGGACAAATGGACGCCATTCACATGCAGCAGTCCAGCGAGCGGGAATACATGACCAATAAAGATTTGTTGTTTGAATTGGAACCGCGCTTTCCGGACATTTCGGATAAGAACGGCTGGCTGACCAGCCAGATTCTGGGCGTGTTTAAAGACGCCGAACTAACGCCCCAGATGAACGGCTCCCAAACGGAAGACGCCTCGAACCCGACGTACGAGGCCGTTTCGCTTCAGGTCAGCTCGGAAATGGATTTTACGCGCTTTGCGCGCTTTTTGGCGGATATCGAAAATAACGACGAGTATTTAAAAGTATCCGACTTTTCCATTACCAAAGATACGGACCCGGAACATTTGGGCAATAACAAAATTTCCATGAAGTTTAACACCATTTTCCCGAAAGAGAAAATTGCCAAACAACTCTTCAAGGATTATGATACAATCATGGCCCAAAAACGCGCCAAACCGGAAGCCGAAAAACAGGCGGGGGGAAAGTTATGAAAAATATCACCTTTCTTTTAATTGCCGTATTAGCCGCTCCGTGCGTTTTTGCGCAGAAAGACACCGCGTTGGAAGGCAAAGTGGCGCCGAAAGCCCAACGGGCGTTGGCTGCCCAGGCCAAAATTACGGAACTGCCGGCGGAAGCGCCTGCTTTGGAGAAGGATGCGGCCGTGTTGGAACAGACGTCCGCCGCTCCGGAAGAGGCGGAAGGTTTTGTGTCCAAACGGGAAGAAGTGGCGGAAGAAACGCCGGCCAAAACGCCGCGCGTGGTATACAACCCCAAAAACCGCCGCGACCCGACTCTGTCTCCCGATGATTTTTTGCTTTTGCAGTACCGCGAACAGCAGCGTCTGGCCGCCATTGAGGCCGAACGCCAGCGCAAACTGGCCGAAGAAAGACGCAAACGCGAAGAAGCCGAACGCTTGCGCCAGCTGGAACTTGCGCGCATTAAAGACCCTACCCGCGAGGTCCGCAATAAAATCAAAGTAGGCGGCATTATCGGGCAGGAAGTGTTCATCGGCAGCCGTATTTATACGGTGGGCAAATCGATTTACGGCGCGCGCATTGTAGAAGTGCGGCCGGAAGAAGTAGTATTTTCTTACAAAGGGCATAAATTTGTACGGAAAGTTCAGTTGAAATAGCAACACATTTAGCAGGTAATCACAGGAGGATAGATGACAAATCGTTTAGCAGTTGTGCTGGCTTGTGTAACTGCGCTTGGACTTGGAGGCAACGCCGCCGCGCAAACGGCGCGCCAAACTCTTCCCAGCGATGATACCATTGCCATCACGGAAGATACCACGGTAAAGCTGACGGGCGAAACCGATCTGTATAAGGAGCTGGAAGGACCTTCTCCTCTGGAGCGCAAAGTGTCCATCCGCGTTTCCAACGTACCGATATCGGCGTTTTTGAACAGCATTACCACGCAGGCCAAAATCAACTTTATTATGAGCGAAGAATTCGCCAATAAAAAAGTAACGGCCTCTTTAACGCGCGTTACGGTGCGCGAGGCGCTCGATACGCTTCTTCGCGTACACGGGTTAGCTTACCAGCGTATCGGGAAAAGCGACAGTTACGTCGTAACCAAACGTTCCAATGACGCTCCGGATACGATTACCAAAATTTATACGCTCAGCTACATCTCGCTCCAGGGCGTGGGTTCCGCTTCCAGCGAACTCACCAGCATTATGCCGCAGGACGTTTCCACCGGATCTTCCTACTCCGGCGGCGGCATGGGCGACGTAATGAACAGCTTGGGCGGCGGTAATACGGGCGCTTCTTCCAACTCGTCCGACTCTTACAGCAGCGGCGGCGCGGAAATTACCAAAATCGTGCAGAGCATGCTTTCCCCCGTGGGTAAAATTGCGGTGGATCCCCGCACCAACAAACTGATTATTACCGATGTGGCCGAAGTTTTCCCGCAAGTGGAAAACATCCTGGCCGAGTTGGATATTAAGCCTCCGCAGATTTTGATTGAAGCGCAAATCGTAGAAGTAAGCAAAACGAGCGGTCTTAACTTAGGCTTTGAATACGGCGGTTCCGACGGTACGATGGTGTCAATGACCGGGCCCAAACGTAAAGTGGATTATGAATACCTGAAAGGTATCGGCGTAAAGGGCTGGAACTATATCTTCCCGACCAAAGATCAGCTGAACAGCGATTCCAGTGGCAGCGGTAGCGGCTCCTCTTCCTCCTCTTCCAGCAGCGATGAAGGGGAAGACGAAGGCGGCTTGTTGGATTTCACCGCTTTTAACATCGTGCTCAGAAGTTTGCTTACCCGCGGCGAAGCCAAATACCTGGGTAAACCGAAAGTAGTCACTCTGAATAACAAAACGGCCACCATTACCACGTCTACGGACGCGACGGTGGGTTATACGCAGAACCTGTCCGGCAGCGGCGGAACGGAAATGTCCACCTCCTCTGCGGAAAGAAAACGCGTCGGTCTTACGCTGCAGGTTACCCCGCAGGTAAACCGCGAAGGCTATGTAACCTTGTATGTACAGCCTTCTTACTCGGATGTGGTCGCTTCCGGTTTCGAAAATACGAGAGATACCACCACCCGCGCCGCTTCCACCTTGGTTCGCGTGAAAAACGGCCAGACGGTTGTTATCGGCGGTCTGTTGACTTCCCGCGAAACGGATCAAACCCGCAAAGTGCCGCTCTTGGGTGATATTCCGATAATCGGCTGGTTGTTTACCAGCAAAACCAAATCCAAAAGCACCACGGACTTGGTCATCTTCATCACTCCGACGATTCTTGCCGAATAGCCGGAGGGAAGTTTAAGTAGTGCCAATTTGTCCTGCCCCCGCGTACAAACGGGGGCAGGTACGTGAAAACAGCAGTAGTCCGCCAAACCTGGCGCGTGCCCCGGCCCGCAGGTTTCAAGCGGACCATTACAGTGTTTATTTAAGAGGATTAGGAAATGGCAAAACAGTTAAGCGAAATTTTAATGGAACAAGGCACGCTGACGGCGGAACAAGTTAAACGCGCGCAGCTTTATTCCAAACAAAACAACGTTTCCGTAGCGGAAGCGATTATCAAGTTCGGCTTCGCTTCCGAAGAAAAAGTTACCATGGCTCTTTCCAAACATTTTGCCGTTCCCTACGCTTCGAAAGAAAACGGTATTTTGGTGCCGGAACGCGAACAGAACTTGCAGGAACTCATTCCCGAAAAATTCGCGCGCGAAAACATGGTGATTCCTTTATTCGTAGAAGACACCGAACTGGCCGTGGCGGTGCTGGACCCGACAAACGTGTTTTTGCTTGAAAACATCAAAATGATGTCCGGCAAACAGGTGCAGCCTTTTATTGCCAGCAAAAGCCAACTTTTAAACGTAATTGATACGTTCTATTCCAACAAAAACCTGTTGGAAGAAGTCATGAACGAAGCCGCCAAACCGGTGGACGCCTCGGCAACCGGGGAAGAAAGTGACGAAGACGTGGACGTTTCCGGGTTCTTGGATTTGGATAAAGTCAATCCCAATTCTTCCCAATACGTCAAACAGGTAAACGCCATTTTGCGCCAGGCCATTACGGAGCGCACGTCTGATATTCACTTGGAAATGTTTGACGAACGCGTTTCGCTTCGTTTCCGCATCGACGGTTCTTTGTACGAACGTACTCCACCGGCCAAAGAATCCGTAAACGCCATTATTTCCCGTATTAAAATTTTGTCTAAATTGGATATCGCGGAAAAACGCTTGCCGCAGGACGGCAGCTTTACCATCCGCTACCAGAACCGCTCGATTGAAGTCCGCGTCAGCGTGTGCCCCGCCGTATACGGCGAAAAACTCGTGCTTCGTATCTTGGATAAAGGTACGGGGGAAATGAATGTAGACAAACTCGGTTTCGAGCCGGAACAGAAAAAAGCCTTCTTGGAAGCGGCCAACCTGCCGCACGGGCTGATTTTCCTTACGGGTCCTACGGGTTCCGGTAAATCCACCACGCTTAACGCGGTGCTTACCACCATTCGTACGCCCGAACTTAACTTTATGACGCTGGAAGACCCTGTCGAATACAAACTGGCGGGTATCAGCCAGGTGCAGGTAAAACCGGCCATCGGGCTTACTTTTGCGGCGGGTCTGCGTTCGTTCTTGCGTCAGGACCCGGACGTCATCCTGGTAGGGGAGGTGCGCGATAACGAAACCGCTGAAGCCTGCTTGAAAGCGGCTTTGACGGGTCACTTGGTGCTGTCTACCTTGCACACCAACGAAGCCTTGGGCGCCGTACCGCGTCTAATCGATATGGGAATGGAACCTTTCCTGCTCGCCAGCTCTTTGGCGCTTGTCGCCGCACAGCGCTTGGTGCGCATGCTGTGCCCGTACTGCAAAGTGCCGCACATCCCGGATCCGTCCATGATTGCGCGCATTATTCAGGAAGGTCATTTAAATCCGCGCGACCAAAACTCCTGGACGTTTTTTAAATCGGTGGGCTGCCCGCGCTGTTTCGGTACCGGGTTTGCCGCCC
>CALYRQ010000057.1 GCA_945483375.1 uncultured Elusimicrobia bacterium | reverse complement strand
CATTCCCGCATTATCGGCGCGGAAAAAATGTTAAATGCGCAAAACAACACGGGCGGGATTATCCACATCGGTCATTTTACCAACTGGGAAGCGTTCGGCCTGGCGGGCGCAGTGTACGGCGTGGACAAAGCGGTGCTCGCCCAACGCGTGGACAACCCGTATATAGACGAAGAAACCAACCGCCTTCGCAACATTTTTACGGGACGCACCTTTTACAGCAACCATGAAGACAAACCCTTTTTCGCCTGCATGCGGTGGCTGAAAAAGAAAAAAATGCTCGGCATTTTGTTCGACCAAAACACCGTTTCCGGCGAAATGTGGATTCCGTTCATGGGCCGCACGGCGGCGTTCTCGCCGATTACGGCTCTTTTATCCATTAAAATGCAGGTGCCCGTATTCCCGGTGCGCGTGTGGCGGGAGAAAGACGGATGCGTCGTTTCCGAAGTAATGGACCCGTTATATCCCTCCGCCGAATACAGCATGGACAACGTACGCCAATTTACCAAAAAACTCGTAGGCTATTACGAAGACTGGCTCCGCGCCGATCCCAGCTCTTGGTTGTGGGCGCACAACCGCTGGAAACGCGAAGCCGAAGGCAACGCCTATCTGGAGGCCCACCCGGAGGAACGCGTATGACCGCCCCTGTAAAAGCCGTTTTTTTCGACCGCGACGGCACGCTCATCCACGAAAAGCCCGGCACTTATCTAAGCGACCCGGCCAAAGTGCGCCCCTATAAAAGCGTTGGCCCCGCGCTCGCGCTACTTAAAAAAGCGGGTTATAAATTTTTTATCGTTTCCAATCAGTCCGGCATCGGCCGCGGTTATTTTACCGAAAAAGAAGTAAACGCCGTTCATGAGCGCATGCTGAAACTGTTAAAACCCGCCGTAATAGAGGAAATCGTTTTCTGCCCGCACGCGCCGGACGAAAAGTGCAACTGCCGTAAACCCGCACCCGCCCTGGGCCTGAAACTGATTAAAAAGTATCATATCAACCCGGCCCTCTCCTATATGGTGGGCGACAAAAAGGCGGACGTGGAATTTGGCCGGGCCATCGGGTTTACCCCGGTTCTCGTCACCACCGCCAACGGCAAAAACCATTTAAAGAAATACCCGGATATGCGCCCCGCCAAGGCGGCTTCTAACCTGTTAAACGCCGCCCGCTTCATTCTCAAACATGCGGAGCGGAACCATGCTGCGTAACCTGACGGTTTTGGCTCTCGCGCTGTGGCTGGCGGCCTGCGCCTCAAAACCCGTTTATAAAACGGAATGCCCGGCGGCCCCGAACACGCCTCCCGCTTTTTCCCAAGAAGCGGACGCTTCTGCGGCGGAAAAAACGCCGCAAACGGAAGAAATCCTTCCCGCAACGCAAGAAACGCCCGTCCAAACCACCGCTTCGGAAGACAAAGAAGAATGCGCCGGAGAAACCGCCGACAAAGAGCAACTCCAAACCGCGCCCGTATTCTCCCCCCAAGACCAAATTGCCGCCGCGCGCGCCCGCCAAACCTTAACCGCCCCTGCGCCGGATACGCCTTCTTTTGAAGACGAAGAAACCATTCCCCTGGAAAACCGCCGCTTAAACCCGTTTGCATACGAACCCGTCACGCCCGCCCGACAAACCGCGCCATGGACGGGTGAAGAATTAAAATACGGTCTTTATTATTCGTTCATCAAAGCGGGTACGGCTTATATCAAAACGCGCGGAACGGCGCAAATCAACGGCCGGACGGCGTACGTTATCCAAACCACAGCGTTTTCGGCTTCCGTCATTGACCCGTTTTTCAAAGTGCGCGACATAAATTATTCCTGGTTGGACGCGGAAAATTTTTACTCGCTCGGATATTCCCAAAGCGTACGCGAAGGCACCTATAAGCGCGACGAATGGCTGGCATTTGACTACGAAAACAACGCGTACTACGGGGAGCTTCAAAAAAAGGAAGAACCGCGCGTGATTTCCGGCAACTTGGAAATCCCGGTGCTTGATATGCTGACCTCTTTATATTTCGTGCGCGCGCAGGAACTGACGGTGGGAAAAGACGTGGTGTTTGACATTATCAACCGCGAAAAACAATATCCCCTCATTGTAAAAGTGCTTAAAAAAGAAACGGTCAAAACCGCCGCCGGCAAATTCGACTGTATCGTAGTGGAACCGCAGTTTAGGGGCGAAGGAATTTTTGTAAGCAAAGGCAAAAGTTTGAAAGTATGGCTGACGGACGACGAATACAAAATGCCCGTAAAAATGAAGACGGAAGTGTTCATCGGCAGCGTGTCGGCGGAATTACTGGAATACAAACGAAATTAAAGCTATAATAAAACAATAAACCAAACGGGAGAGCAACCATGCAAGCAACCACCAAACGTTTGAAAGAAATTTTGAAAAATTTTGAAGGAAAAGAAATTATCGTCGTGGGCGATATCATGCTGGACCATTTTATTAAAGGTTCCGTCAGCCGCATTTCTCCGGAAGCCCCGGTGCCGGTGGTGGACGTGAAAAAAGAATTTTTCGTGGCCGGCGGCGCGGGCAACGTAGCCGTAAACCTGGCCGCGCTGGGCGCCAAACCCGTGATGGTGTCCGTCGTCGGGCAGGACCTGGGCGGCGAAATGTTAAAAGGTTTCCTGCGCGAAAAAAACGTCAACATCTATGGTGTGGCCGAAGACCCGGACCGCCCCACCACCCAAAAAATCCGCGTGATGGCCGACCAACAGCAAATCGTCCGCTTTGACCGAGAAAGCAAAAAAGTAATTTCCCCCGCCGTGGCTTCCACGTGCATGAAAAGTTTTGAACTGGCCGTAAAAACCGCCAAAGGCGTTATTTTGTCCGACTACGGCAAAGGGATGCTTTCGGACCAAAACATCCAAACCATTATCGACACCTGCCGCAAACACAATATCCCCGTATGCGTGGACCCGAAAATTGACAATTTTAGAAAATATAAAAACATCACCTGCATGACGCCCAACACCAAAGAAGCGTGGGAAGGCGCGGGCGAATCCCCCAAATCCGGCGAAGAAGCCATTTTGAATTTGGGCGAGAAAATTTTGAAAATGCTGGACGCCGACTCCATTTTAATCACCCGCAGCGCAGACGGCATGACCCTGTTTGAAAAAGACAAAAAAGAACCTTACACCGTCCGCGCCACGGCGCGCGAGGTGTACGACGTTACCGGCGCGGGCGACACCGTTATTTCCGTGTTGACGCTCGCCTTGGCCGCGGGGGCTACGCTGCGCGAAGCAGCCGTCATCTCCAACTACGCGGCGGGAATCGTGGTGGAAAAATCCGGCACCGCCACCACCACGCGTGAAGAAATTGAAGGAGTTTTACCCAAATGAGCGACTTTTTAATCGCCGTCCCGGCGCGCTTCGGTTCCTCGCGTCTGCCCGGTAAAATTTTAAAAAACCTCTGCGGCAAACCCGTCATTCAGCATGTATACGAGGCGTGTCTGAAAACGGGCCTTGGCGAAGTAATTATCGCCACCGAATCGCCGCTCGTGCAGGAAGCCGCGGCTAAATTCGGCGCCAAAGCCATTTTGACAAGTGCGTCCTGCCAAAGCGGCACGGACCGCATTTTTGAAGCCGCGCAGAACCGCACGGAAAAATTTATCATTAACGTCCAGGGCGACGAGCCGTTCATCCGCCCGGAAACCATTACCAAAGTGGCGCGCCTTTTGGCGGACGACCCGTCTTGCGACATCGCCACCGCCGTCACCGCCACCTTAGACGACGCAAAAATAGATAACCCCAACTGCGTGAAAGCGGTGCTGGCTAAAGACGGCCGCGCGCTGTACTTTTCGCGCTCGCGCGTACCCTTTAAACGGGAAATTACGGACGAAAACAAAAACGTGCCCTACTGGCACCACTGCGGCATTTACGGGTATAAAAAAGAAGCGTTATCCCGCTTTGTATCCCTGCCGCAAAGCCCGCTGGAAAAGCTGGAAAAGCTGGAACAGCTCCGCGCGCTGGAAGACGGCATGAAAATCAAGTGTGTGGAAATCGAACCCGGCGGACCGGCTATAGACACCGAGGCGGACTTAAAAGCGGCCGAAGAATACTTTAAAAAGCACTTTACAAAGTAAAGCGAAGTCCCGCCCCCCGGCGGGGCTTCCTCTTTTGGGCGGGGCGGGCAGGTGAAAAATTCCCCACGGCCAACGAATTTTTATTTTTACCAAGGAGAAACAACTTATGTCTAAATTCATCATCATCACGGGCGGCGTGGTCAGCTCGCTCGGCAAAGGGATTTCCGGCGCGAGCATCGGCAAACTTTTGCAGTTAAACGGCCTGCGCGTCAACATGATTAAATGCGACCCGTACATCAACGTGGACCCCGGCACCATGAGTCCCTACCAGCACGGGGAAGTGTTCGTCACCACCGACGGAGCGGAAGCCGACCTCGACCTTGGACACTACGAACGCTTTTTAGACGTAAACATGACCCGCGCCAACACCAACACTGCGGGCAGTATCTATCAAACCGTTATCGACAAAGAACGCCGCGGCGAATACCTGGGCGCCACCGTGCAGGTGATTCCGCACATCACCAACGAAATCAAAAAACGTTTTACCGCGTTCGAAAACGACGTGGACGTATCTATCATTGAAATCGGCGGTACGGTGGGAGATATTGAATCCCTGCCGTTCTTGGAAGCCGCACGCCAACTGCGCTTGGAAAAAGGCCCGCAAAACGTCATCTGCGTACACGTTACGCTGATTCCCTACATCGCGGTAGCGCAGGAACTGAAAACCAAACCCACCCAGCACTCCGTCAATAAATTGCGCGAAGTGGGTATCGAGCCCAGCATGCTCATCTGCCGCACGGAACAACCTTTAAACCAGCATTTAAAAGAAAAGCTGTCGCTCTTTTGCAGCGTTCCGGCCAAGGCGGTTATTGAATGCGCCGACGCCAAATCCATCTACCACGTGCCCGAAATGTTCTACAAGCAGGACGTGGACAAACAGATTATCTCGCTGTTAAATTTAAAGCCCACGCAGGAAGTGGACCCAAAATGGTTCGAATTTTTCGACAAAGCGATGAACCCGAATAAATCCGTCAAAATCGCGGTAGCGGGCAAATACGCCGAATTTCAGGAAGCGTATAAATCTATCCACGAGGCTTTGCGCCACGCCGGCATGAACAACGACGCAAAAGTGGAAGTGGTGTATATCAATACGGAAAAAGACGACGTGGAAAAAATGCTCCCGGGCGTGGACGGAATTTTAATCCCCGGCGGATTTGGAAACCGCGGGATTGAAGGAAAAATCGCCACCGTCAAATACGCACGCGAAAACAAAATTCCGTTCTTGGGCATTTGCTTGGGCATGCAATGCACGGTGATTGAAGCCGCCCGCAACCTCTGCGGCCTGCACGACGCCAATTCCACCGAGTTCGACCCAACCACCAAAGACCCGGTGGTAGACTTAACCCCCCAGCAAAAAAACGTGGTTTATAAAGGCGGCACCATGCGTTTAGGCAACTACACGGCGGATTTGGAAGAAGGCTCGCTGGCGCGCCGGCTGTACGGCAAAGACCAAATCGTCGAACGCCACCGCCACCGCTACGAATTTAACCCAGCTTACGTAAAGCAGCTGCGTGACGCGGGGCTCAAGGTGACGGGCTGGCACGAAGGCGTACTGCCGGAAATTGTGGAACGCGAAGACCACCCGTACTTTATCGCGGGCCAATTCCACCCGGAATTTGGTTCCCGCCCGATGCGCCCGCACCCGTTGTTTGACGGACTTATTAAAGCGAGTTTAAAAAGAAAAGAAGGAAAATAACCCCAATAAAACGCCCCGGTCCACTGACTGGGGCGTTTTAATAAACCGTAAAACTTACATTTTATAATACGTAATGGAATTTGCCGTACCGACTTCCCTCGCCCCGTAAAAAGGTTTACATAATTTGCCTTTTACCACAGCATATTCGTAACAATACAGACCGCCCGGTTCTATTCCCGCCAGGTTATTTACATAATGCGCAATCAGCAACCCGCCGCCGAAATACGGACCTTGTTCAAACATAGACGCACTGTGCATAAAACTGGCCGGGCTTGAATTAATCACCAACCTATAATTTTCATTGGCGCGAACGGCATCATCGGACGCTGTCGACAAATAACCGCTATTGACACCCGTGTGCAACGGAAGAGAATCAAACGAAACGTCCAACTCATCATACCGGGTGGCATACGCGCCGTTAGCCATATAGTACGCTTCCTGCGCCGTAGCCAATGCGCGCAGATTGGGCAGCATGGCGGACGCGCGGGATTTCCACACCGCTTTTTGGTATTGCGGCAGTGCCACCGCCGACAATATGCCGATGATTAAAACAACTACTAATAACTCGATAAGCGTAAAACCTTTCATTTTGTTTTCCCCATTTTAAAAAAGTCATCCTG
>CALYRQ010000056.1 GCA_945483375.1 uncultured Elusimicrobia bacterium | reverse complement strand
CGTGGTGGGAAACCCCGAAGCAACGGCAATTACCTCATCCCCCTTTACCAAACGTCTGTCGCCCAGTTTGGGGGAAGTAAGAGCCGTCATAGCCAGCAAATTGGCGCTGGACCCGCTGTTGGTGCTCAAGGCGAACCGAACTCCCAATTTTTCGGCAAAATCACGCTCAAACGCGGCGTTAAACCGCCCCGCCGTCAGCCACATATCCAAAGTGGCTTCCAGCATATTATGCAGTTCTTCTTTACCCAGTTTCTTGCCGGAAGCGGGGATATAATCGGCACGGCGTTTGTCCGGATGTACGGTGTCGTAATATTCATTGGCCAAAGCAAAAATTTTTGTTTTTATTTCTTCGGGCGAAAGGGTCATAAGTGCAGTTTCTCCTGATAATCTTCAATTTGTTTTAAAGTAAAATCAAACATATTTTCACCCGCATAAAAACGGCTGTACCACTCCGCCGTCTGCCGGATGGCTTCGTCCGCCGTTAAAACGGGTTTCCAATTTAATTTACGAAACGCTTTTTGAATGGACAACATCAACAAATTGGCTTCGTGAAGGTTGTCCTTTCTGCAAATTTTCATACTGCCGCGGCCCAAATAGCCGATTAAACGCCGTACCAAATCTTCTACCGTAAGAACGCTGCTTTCCGTCGGACCGAAATTGAAACCTTCCGCATACGTCTTGCCGTGGTTGAACAATTTTTCCCCCAGCAGTAAGTATCCGCCCAACGGCTCTAGGACGTGCTGCCACGGACGCACGGAATGAGGGCTGCGAATTTCAATTTCTTTGTTTTGCATAATGGCGCGGATACAATCGGGCACGATGCGGTCCGCCGCCCAATCTCCACCGCCGATTACATTGCCCGCGCGCGCCGTTGCCAAAGAGTAGGCGTGCGGTTCCTGCAAAAAAGAATTGCGGTAAGAGGCCGACAGAATTTCCACACACGCTTTTGAAGAAGAATAGGGGTCATACCCTCCGAAAGGATCCGTTTCTTCAAAATTCCTGCCGTTTTCTTTGTTTTCATAGCATTTGTCCGTCGTAATGTTAACAAATGCTTTTACGGACGGCGTTTTGCGGGCCGCTTCCAATACGTTGAGCGACCCCATAACGTTGGTTTGATAGGTCAATACGGGCTGTGCATACGACAAGCGCACCAACGGCTGGGCCGCCAAATGAAAAACAATCTGCGGACGAAATTGGGCAAAGGTTTCTTCCAGTGTTTGCGTATTCAAAATAGACGCAAATACATTTTTTTGAATTTTAGATTCAATTCCCAATTCGTTAAACATAGAAGGCGAAGTCTCCGGCGCCAACGAATAGCCGCAAACTTCACAGCCCAAATGGGCCAGCCATAAAGACAGCCAACTGCCTTTAAAGCCGCTGTGTCCGGTAACCAGCACGCGTTTTCCACGGTAAAAATCAGCGAACATAAAAGCCTCCTATGGTATGGGGAATATTTTGTTTGATATGCAAAAATTTTTTCTGTAAAGCCGGAATGCGCAACACGGCATAAGCCGCCTTTAACAAATGCCAAGCAATATATGCAGGGATAAAGCGAGCTATCGAAAGATATCCTTTTTTATTGACTGGCCCCGTATAGTTCATATGTTGGGTAGCGTCAATAAAATAATCCAGTTGTTTTTTTAATTGTTCGGCGTCAAATTCATCACGGAATCGGTAATCTTTAAAACCCTCGGGCGTATAGGTTTTTACTTTGGCGCCGCACAAACAGGCTTCTTGCAACAAGCAGGAATTGTCATCAAAAGAGTACAGCGTGTCGGTCGTCTGTAGTAAGCGGACCAGCTCAGCCCTGTCTTTGGGCCAATCCATCGTGATATCAATACATCCTTCTAGTTCTTTAAGCGGCAACTTGGCATATTTTTTATAAACAAAGCAACAGTTGTGCGTTTTGGGCGCCTTGATATCCACAAATAAATCTCGGTCCAGCATGTCCAGCCGCAACATAGGCGCGGACGGGTGACAGTATCGGTCAAAAGAGAACAGCATCTCCCCGTTGTGAAACTGCGTTTCTCCCCCTAAAAAACCGGGCTTATTTAAAATAAAACGTACTACGTTACGGAATAGTAACGGGTTGCCTACAATCACTTCGGGATAAATTACAATATCCTTCTGCCGGCTTTCTTCGGACGGATGGGACACAAAAATATCCGAGGGAGATTTAGGATTTTTCTTTTTGCTGTGGCAAAATATTTTAGCGTCAAACCCCGATTTCGCCAATGTGTCCCGCAAACGATACAATACCCTTACTCCGGCACTGCCGCTATATGCGGGAGCATAGATAATATATGATTTTTTATCCATTTTAATCGCTCCACACTTTCCAAGGAGCTTGGCGCTTGGCCCAAAGATCATTCAATTCCAATTTGTCTTTTAAGGTATCCATCGGATGCCAAAAGCCCGAGTGTTTGTAAGCGTTTAATTGGCCTTCCCGCGCCAAACGCATTAAAGGTTCTCTTTCCCAAATGGCATTTTCCCCATCGGGAATATAGTCGAACACTTCCGGCTGGCAGACAAAAAAGCCGCCGTTTACCCAAGCGCCATCGCCAACCGGTTTTTCCTGAAAGTTGGAAATGGAAGAATCTTCCCGTATATTTAACGCGCCGAAACGGCCGGTAGGCTGTACCGCAGTTAACGTGGTCAGCTTGCCAGACTTTTGATGCGCGGTCAACAACTGTGTAATGTTTACGTCAGCCACGCCATCCCCGTAGGTTAGCATAAACGGATTATTCCCCACATAATGCCGCGCTTGTTTAATGCGGGAACCGGTCATTGCGTTGCGGCCGGTATAAAGCATAGTTACTCGCCACGGTTCGCAACGGTTGAGGTGTATATCAATTTCATTATTGGCAAAGTTGATGGTAACGTCCGAATTATTGGTGTAATAGTTTACGAAATACTCTTTAATGACTTCGCTTTTATATCCGCACAGGATAATAAAATCCGTAAATCCGTAATGGGTGTATAATTTCATAATATGCCATATAATCGGATAGCCGCCAATTTCTATCATAGGCTTAGGGCGCAAGGAAGTTTCCTCTCCCAAACGAGTACCCAATCCTCCGGCCAATAGTAATACTTTCATTTTTCACCTCTGTCGTGTAACGTAATTTACATTGGGAAAAAGCGTCTTTTCGTGAGGAAAGCAGAACCTTTTTCCGGAATTATATGAGATTGTTTCCCTATACAAAAATATTCAAATCTTAGTTTAAACGAGGAAATCCCATAGCCCCCAACGAAAGACAAGCCGCTTGCGGAAGAAAGGGAAAATAGAATCCCCATAACAAATAAACTGTATATAAGCCACATTTAAGGCTTATGTAGGATAAACAATACGCCTAAATAAATCTATTGAATTTATTATACAAATTTATGTTTTGGTTTGACTGCTTATCCGATATGGTAGGGGCACAATAAAAACGAAACGCCGCAGATACTGAGGCGGCAGGCTGCCCCAGTCGGCCTGCAGGGGCAGTTGGGGTGCTCCAGCTCTCTCTTTGGAAACAAAAAAAGCGTCCGTAAGGACGCTTTTTAAGTTCCACGGAGAGTGTAGTTGTGCTAGCATTATGCTGATTTTTCAAACAGGCAGTAAACAGGCAGAAAAAGAGCACAACTTCAATATATTATGGATTCCGCACTTTGAGCCCGTGTTCTCGAAAGATTCTATATAACTGCTTCAAATCTCCGTTGTTGATTGCTAGCAAATTAAATTCATAGGTAGTATTTTCCCCTACTTTAAATACAAGTACTTCTACTGGTACTTTATATCTACCCCCAACCATCCTCCTATCATAGCAAATAGTGGTTAGTTGGTCCCAACATACTTGAATCGGGTTATCAAATAATTTATTCATGGCATGAAATTTGATTCCTTGTGCAGACACCACAAATACCGCCGTAGGATGAAAGAAATTTTTAAGCAACATGATCACCATCACCGCAAACGGTGCTGCCATGAAGAAATAAATCCACCGCTCTCCCTCTTGAAAGGGTATAGCGAAGTAAGCAATTATCATACATACAATAAGAATCAGTCCCGCTATCAAACTCCACACGCCGCCTTCGCGGAAGAATGCTTTGTTCCCACTTGGTAATGTTTTCATCAGTTGCTCCTATTTATTTAGATATTTCTATTATAAAACATTTTAATTTGCACATACGCCACCTTCTACCTACCCTTGTTAGCATAGAATGAGAATATTCACAGAAAAGCGGCGAAATCCGCCAAAATTTGCATGCTATCAGTGGTTCACAAAAAATCCCCGTCGGGAGATAGTCCTAACGGGGATTTTTGTAAGAAAAGCAAAACTAGAGCACGGAGAGGGAGGGATTCGAACCCTCGATACGGGAATTAACCCGTATAACGGTTTAGCAAACCGCCGCTTTCGGCCTCTCAGCCACCTCTCCAAAATCTTGTTATTTGGTCGGAAATTACTTCCAACGTATATATTATAACAAAATTTTTAATTTTTGTCTTTTAAAAACTCTTCTTCAGCCCTTCGGAAAGCGGCGTAAATTGCTGCCCCGTCAACTTGACCCATTTTGCGTTGGAACAAATCCAATGCCCGGGGATGACGGCCTCTTTTACTTTGTCATAATTGAGTGCGGGCTGTGCGCCGGTGATACGGGCGACTGTTTCGTAAATCCACGCGGCGGCGTTCATCAGCCAATGCGGGGCCTGGGGCATAAATGGTTTTTTAACGTGCATGGCATTGGCCATTTCGCCGATAAAATAGTCCCAGCCGTATACGGCCGGCTCGCAGATAAAAAAGGTTTCTCCCCCCGTATCTTGGCGGGAAAACGCAAGCCATAACGCTTCCACCAAATCATCCACGTGCACAAAACTGAAAAGTCCGTTGCCGGAGGTGTTCACCATCAGCCCGCGTTTGACCCACGCGGCGATTTTGGATACGCCCGAATCGTTGCGTCCGTATACAATCGGCGGGCGGATAATCGTCCATTTTACGCCGGGGCGCAAGTTTTTTGCGGCCTTTTCGCCGCCCAGCTTGGTGATTCCGTAGTCCGACACCGGGGCCGGTTCCATATCTTCGGTGCGGGGCGCGTTTTTATCGGAGGCGAACCCGCTGGCGGCCAGGCTGGATACGTGCACAAATGTTTCCACCGAAGGGGTGTTGTTCACGGCTTCCACCACGTTTTGCGTGGCGGTGATGTTGGCTTTTTCAAAATCCCGGTAATTAAAACCGAAAATCGCCGCGGCCAGGTGGAATACGCCGTCGCACCCTTCCAGGGCTTTTTGCAGGGATTTGACGTCGTTATAATCGGCCTGTACAAGGGTTACCGCCGGGTTGGCGGGCTGTTTTTTAGGTTCGCGGCGGGTGGTAATGCGCACGTTATAGCCTTCTTTTAACAGCTTATCCGTAAGCGCGCGGCCGATAAAGCCGTTTCCGCCGGTAATTAAAAGGGTTTTTTTCATAATTATTCCACTTCAATTTGGATAGAATCAATCAGTTCGTCCGTTTTTTTAGAAACGGTTTTTTTAATTTCTTTTTTCACCTTGTCGCCGTCCATATCCTGGTTGATGAAGTTTTCCGAGCGGCGGGCGTTGCGGCGCACAAAGTCGAAATTAAAAGTAAAGCGTTTGAGCCCTTTGTCAATATCGGCTTTGGTAGGAAGCTCCCCGTATTTTATTTTGTTGATGGGCGTTACTTTGTCTTCCTGCGGGAAGTACCACAGCAGGGTATAAAACACCGCGCAAATGAACACAAGGAAAATCAGTTTGTTTAATGTTTCCAGGCGGTAGAGACCGAAAATGTTGGAAATGATGGACAGTATCATAATCGCACCCGTCCACATGGCGATTAAAATACCGATAAACGTCCAGCCCGCGGCATCAAAAGTGGGATAGCACACCATCACGACAAAACAACATAAGAGTAATACTGCAAAACGCTGCCAACCGTTCATAATTATTTCTCCTGTTTAAATTCTACACTGACGGTAAGTTCGTCTTTTTCATAATACATCGGAAGCGGCGCAAACGGCCCCGCGTTGATGACGGCGGAGGAGGCGGCGAAGTCGAACGTATCGTCGCCGGATTTGCGTTCCACTTTCAAATCTTTTACTTTCCCGTCGCGGGCGATGGCAAAGGTGACGAGCGCGGCCAGCGTAGAGCCGGCCGGACGGCGTTTTTCCCACTCAATCCACAGCGAGTTACGCACCTGGGTAATATACCACGGATACGGGGAGTTTGCAAAATCGGTTTGGGTGTTTCCACCCTCAAATTCGCCTTCTTTGGAGGACTCTCCCCCTTTTTCCGCGGGTTCGTCATCCAACACGCTGGGCGCGCCGAGCGGTTCGGCCTTGGAGGCCGGTATTGCCTCGGCCTTTGTGGCGGGATGTTGTTTGGCGGA
>CALYRQ010000055.1 GCA_945483375.1 uncultured Elusimicrobia bacterium | reverse complement strand
CCGCAGGCGGCCAGCAGACAGGCAAGCGTGGTTAAAGGAAAAAGTTTTCTCATTTTTTATCCAGTAAAGCCAAAAATTCGATTAAATCTTTTTCGTCGATAATTCCCACCACTTTGCCCGTTTTATCAAGAACCGGCAGGTTATCCACGTGCGTGGCGTGAATCATTTTGGCGGCTTCGATGGCGGGCAGCGTGTCGGTCAAATGGTGCGGATTTTTCGTCATGACGTCTGTTATTTTTTTGCTTAACACGTTTTCGCCCTGTTGCAACAGGCGGCGCAAATCGCCGTCGGTAAAGTAGCCGGCCAGTTTGCCTTTTTTGTCTACGACGCTGGTCGCGCCCACGCCGCCGGTTTTCGTCATCACGAACAGCGTGTCCTGCACGGTGGCCGTGAGGGGCACAACGGGATTGTTTTTCCCTGTCCGCATTAAATCTTTTACCTGCTGGGTGAGCAGTTTTCCCAAGGAACCGCCGGGGTGGAAGGTGGCAAAATCGCGCTTTTCAAAATGTTTTACTTTCATCAGGCACAGGGCTAAAGCGTCGCCAACCGCCAGGGTGGCGGTGGTGGAAGCCGTTGGCGCGAGGTTGTAGGGGCAGGCTTCGCGTTCAATGTAAATGGGAATGTGAATATCCGACATTAAAGCCAGTTTGGATTTTTCATGTCCCGTCATGGAAATAATGGTCAGCTTGCGGCGTTCCAACGACGGCAAAATGCGGTTGATTTCTTCCGTCTGGCCGGAAAAGGACAATGCCAAAATAACGTCGCCGGGGGTAATCATGCCGAGGTCCCCGTGCAACGCTTCCACCGGGTGCACGAAGAAAGACGGCGTACCCGTAGAGGCGAGCGTAGCCGCAATTTTGCGTCCGATGAGCCCGCTTTTGCCGATGCCCAGCACCACTACGCGGCCTTTGCTTTTGGCGATGACGTCCACCGCTTTTAAAAATTCCGCGCCGATGCTTTTGCGGCTGAGTTCCAAGGCTTTGTGCTCTACGTCGAGCACTTCCAAAGCCAGTTTTTTTACGGCGGAGGGAGAGTATTTTGGAATCATATGGTTACCTGTTCAGCCACGGCGTCGCTTCCGGCGCGGGCCGACGTTTTTGGTACGGCGCGGGCAACTTGGCCGTTGCGTACGCAAGAACGAAATACGCCGCCGTACAGCACGCCAAAAGTACGCCAAAAACTTTGGCGTGCCATAAAAGCGTGGGTTTCCAGGCGGCGGAATCGTTCATGTTATTTAAAATTTTTAACCACTTGGTCGATGGCGCACAGCTCGCGCGTCATTTTGCCGGCAAGCGGAAGGTCGAGCGAGTTCGGCCCGTCGGATAAAGCGTGGTCCGGATCCGGATGCGCTTCAAAAAATACGCCCGCGATGCCAAGCGCAACGGCCGCTTTGGCAAGAACGGGGGCCATTTGGCGGTTGCCGCCCGTGCAGGAGCCCAGGGCTCCGGGTTTTTGCACGGAGTGCGTAGCGTCGAAAATAACGGGGTAGCCAAATTGTTTCATAATCTCCAGCGAGCGCATATCCACCACCAAATCGCCGTAGCCGAAGCTCGCGCCGCGTTCGGTGAGCAGAATGTTTTTGTTCCCGCGCGATTCAATTTTTTTGATGATTTGTTCCATGGCTCCCGGGGCCAAAAACTGGCCTTTTTTCACGTTGACGGCTTTGCCCGTGTCCGCGCAGGCGAGCACCAGGTCCGTCTGGCGGCACAAAAACGCCGGAATTTGTAAAATATCGGCCACTTGGGCGGCCTCTTCGGCCTGCCAGGGTTCGTGCACGTCGGTCAGTACGGGCAGCCCGGTCAGCTTTTTGGCTTTGGCCAAAATTTCAAGTCCCTTGGAAAGGCCGGGGCCGCGAAAAGCATCCACGGAGGTTCGGTTGGCTTTATCGAAAGAGGCTTTTAAAATGAAAGGGTGTTTGGTTTTTGCGATGAGCGCTTTTAGTTTTTTGGCAAAATCCAGGAAGTGCTGTTCTCCCTCGATTACGCACGTGCCCGCCATAAAGGCCAGGGGCAGATTGTTGGAAATTTTTAAATTGTTTATTTTAATGATTTTCTGCATATACTTAATGATAGCAAATTTTTGGAGCGTTTCTATAGTAAAAATGCGCGAAAAAAACTTGTAATTTCGCTCCGGGTGTTTTATACTGTAAAGAACGCATCTTCTAGGAGGAAACATGAAACAAGGTTTTACGCTTATTGAATTGCTTGTTGTGGTGCTTATTATCGGCATCCTGTCGGCTATTGCACTGCCGCAGTATAACAAAGCGGTGGAACGGTCCCGCTCTACCGAGGCGCTTACCAACGGCCGCGTGTTGTTGGAATCCACCAACCGCGCGTTGGACGAACGCCCCAACGAGGCTCCCGTTACCAAGACCTCGCTGGATGTTAAAATTTCCGGCGGAAGTTGGACGAGTTCCAACGTATACCAAACGACGGATTTTACGTATACCCTGCAGGCTGACGGGATTCAAATCGTCCGCGATTTGGACGGTGATGGTTATACTTTAAAACTTTATAACAATTCCAGCGCCAGCGAAGGCCAGCGCACCTGCACCCCCCAGGGCGACGAAGGCCGGGAGTTGTGCCAAACGTTGATTTCCGCTGGATTTACGGTGGCGGGCAGCTGATTTTTACGCCGCAAAAAAACGGGCTTCCTTCCGGGAGCCCGTTTTTTGTTGGGTTAAAGCGTTATTTTGCGCCCGTACTGCCGAATCCGCCGTCGCCGCGGGCGGTTTCGGTCAGTTCCGCCGCTTCTTCAAACGCGGGGTACAGCGTGGGTATGACGACCAGCTGCGCCACTTTCTGCCCGGCTTCAAACACAAATTCCGCATCGTTTAAATTGTACATGCACACAATCAGTTCGCCCCGGTAAGGCGCGTCCACCAGGCCCGCCATGGCTTTGACGCCTTTGCTTTCCACCGAGCTTTTACCCCAAATAATGCCGGACGTGTTTTCCGGCAGTTCCACGCACACGCCCGTGTGTACGTTGGTAACGGAGCGCGGCGCGAGGACGGTTTTTTCAAGCGCGAACAAATCCGCGCCCGAGTCCGTCGGGTGCGCGCGGTGGGGGAGTTTGGCGCGGGCATCTAATTTTTTTACTTTTAAAACGGGTTGCTGCATAGTTACTCCATTAATTTTTCAATTTGTCTTAACGCGTTTTCGGCGTGGGTTTTTTCCGCGTCGGAACCGGTTTTGGCGCGCAGGGTAAGCGCGGGGATAAGGCTTTTTAAGAGGCCGATGTCAAATGTTCTGTCCGACGAGTAGGTAAACGCGTCCGGGTTCGACAGAACGCCCGCCATATAAGCCGCCGCGCGCGCGGAATTGATGCGGACGTTTTCGTTTTTGTCCGCCAGCCCCCGGCGCAGGGCGTCCGCGGCGTTTCCCGTCATAAACCCGAGGGCCAGCGCATACGTGGTCGCTTGCGGGGTGTTGTAATTGCGGCGGAGTTCTTTGACGGCGTCGTCCAAGGTCGCTTCGCGGTTTTTTGCAAGCCCGGTGGCAATTTGCGTGGCCACCTGCGGGTCTTTTTCCGTTTTTGCCATTTTTAAAAGCTGTTTGGCGGCATCCTGCGTGTGGAGAGTGCCCAGCCAGGCGGCCGCAGCGGCGCGAAGCTGCGCGTCTTCGGCGGTGGAAGCTGTTTTCAAAAATTTGGCTTGTTGTTTGGCGTCTGTGGCCAGCTGGTTCATGGCGCGCTGGGCAAACGCCGGGTCAAAAATATACAGACGTACGGTTTCGGACGCGTGCGTATCGTCCTGCGGGTTGATAAACGCATATCCGCCCGCGGCGTAGGCGCGCAGGGCCGGGTCTTTGCCCGTTAAGGCTTCCTGCAAAATGGGGGAAAGTTCATCGTACGCTTGGCCCATGGATGTAAGAATAACGGCGGCGAACGTTTGCTTGAGCGGGTCGTCCGAGCGCATGACCAGGTTTAATAGGGCGGTTTCCTGCGCTTTGGCGGGGGGCGTTTTGACGAGGCTCGCCCCGGCGGCGAAGACGGTGTCCGGGTCTTTGGCGGTGCGGAAGACGGTCAGCACTTGCTGATTTTCGGCCGCGGTGCGGCGGTTTTTTTGCAAAAGCGGCAGGGCGGTTTCAAGCGCGGTGGCCGCAGAGAGCGGCTGGGCCGTTAAGGCCAAGAGAGCGGTCAACAGCAAAACGTTGGTTTGTTTGGTCATATATAAAAATCCTCTTATCTAAATTATAACATTATTATCCGCCCGCTCCGGCAAACAAAAACTCCGTTCCGTTAAGCAAACGGAACGGAGTAAAAATAAAGAAAACGCCGGTTTATTGGGAGGTCAGCGCTTCCGAAATGCGTTCGGCGGCCACCGCGTGTTTTTGGCGCGTGGAGTCGTCCGCATATACCTGCAGACCCTCCTGGTCGTTCAGCACCACCACTTTGGTGTTGCCCAGCGCGAGTAAAAAGCGCAGTGAAGTTTTTTTGTTCATAAACGGCTCCTTCATCCTTTTCTTACTTATACTGTATCGGATTGTGCGGTCAAAAACAAGGGCCATTGGACCCATTTTCCCCTGGGTCCCTGGTTGGGTCCTGGCGCGATATGGTAGAATTTTGTATATGAAAAAACATTTTTTTACCGCCGTGCTGGCTTTACTGGCCGCATGCCCTCTGTTTGCGCAAGAGGAAGAAATTATGATTATCAAACCCGGCCGGGAAACGTTTGCGCATTTCCCGTCCGCCGCGCTTGGCAACAAGCATACGCTGACCGTGTTCCTGCCGGAAACGTTTGTGCCGTTAAAAGGCCGCTATCCGCTTATCGTGCTGATGGGGGCGGGGCCGAAACAGGCGGATGAAGCCGCCGCCTATATGGAACGCAATAAAGCGATTGTGGCCGCCGTCAATTTTGAAGAAGCCGATTATACGGAGCGGGAAAAAATCGTTCGGTTTGTGTCCCGCGAACTGCTGCCGTATCTGGAAACCAATTATCCCGTTTTGCCGGGAGCGGAGAACCGCGTTATCGCTTCGCGCGGTACGGGCGGCGCGGTGACGGCCGCGGCTTTGTTGCAGGTGCCCGGCGTGTTTGGCGGCGCGGCTTTTATTTCTCCCGGGGACGCGTGGGAAAAAACAACGCTTCCCAAAACGCCGTTCCGCGCGTTTGTGACGGGGTCCCAGTCTGAACTTGCGCTCGCCCAGCAAACGCTGGAAAAAGCGGGCCTTGCGTACGGACCCGGTTTTGCGATGGAATACGCTTCTTCCGCCGCGCCTTGGTTCGGCGCCCTGCGGACGGACTATTTGTTCGCTCCGGCGGCTGATTTGGCCGTGACGCGTTTTAAGGCGGACGTAAGCGGGAACGAGCTGAAACTGGAATCGGAGGATACGGTTTCGCTGCGCGTATTGGCGCGTTTGAAAAACGGTTTGACGGCGGATTATGTGCCTTCTTCTCTGCGTATCAGCCCTATGTTTTTGGAATGGAACGCCGCGCGCGGCACCCTGCGGGCCCTGGCCGGGGCGGACGCGGGGACGGTAAAAATCCGCCCGGTTGTGGATAAACCGTCGTTTTCTGTTAAAATTAAGCTGAAAAAATAATAAAAACAGTCCGAAAACGCGTTTTTATGCAAAAAAACCGGGACTTGTCAACAGTTATTTTTTAAAAAACCAAAAAACGCCCAAATTGTGCCGGATACGAAATCTCCGTCGGAGAAAAGAGGAAAAACGCTTCTTTTTCCAATACGCGGGGGAAAGTTATCCACAGTTTGGGCGTTTTATCCACAAATTGCGCTCCCGTGCCGTCCCCGGAACCCGCAAAAAACGGGTTTTTTGTGGACAGGTGTAGAGTACAGGGGAAGTTATCCACAGGTTGTCCACAGTATGTGGATAAAAGTGGAAAAGCGGATTTTTATACTGTTTTTTCCGCTCTTTTGCTATAATTTTGACAGGAGGCTTTTTATATATGAAATTTAAAACCGTTTTGCTTTTTATTTTATCCGCCGCGCTGTTTGCGTGCGCCTCTTCCCAAAATAAGGACGAAGATATCCCGGCTCCCGCCAAGCAGGACCCGGTCATTGAAGAACAGGCCCGCCTGAACGAAAAACTGTATAACCAGAGCGAAGCCCGCATGGCCAAAACGCTCAAACTGCCGGCTATTACGTACGAATTTGATTCCATCCGCCCGCCGGACTACGCTTATCCGTTTTTGGATAAAGTGGCCAATATTATGAAAAGCCACCCGTCCTATCACTTGATTGTGGAGGGCCATACCGACGTGTTGGGTTCCAAAGAATATAATTACTGGCTGGGTTCTTCCCGCGCCGCCGCGATGAAAGCGTATTTGGTAAGCCGCGGCGTAAACGCGGAACGCATCCGTATCCATTCCCACGGTAAGGACCGCCCGCTTACGCTGGATAATTCCAACGAAGGCCGCCGCACCAACCGCCGCGTGGAATTTACGTTTACC
>CALYRQ010000054.1 GCA_945483375.1 uncultured Elusimicrobia bacterium | reverse complement strand
GCCTGATTCTGCCTTTTTATTATGTACAATAATAAAGAATTATTTATGGAGGGAAAACGAATGAAAATTGCCGTTTTTATTGGGGGAAATAAAGAATTTACCGCTTCGCGCCTGGGGGTAAAACTGGCCGAAGAACTGCAAAACGCGGGGCACGAAGTAACCGTGCGCTCCGTAAAGGGGAAAGTGAAATCCGCGCCCGGCGTAACGCTGAAAGAATACGCCGCGCTCGCCAAGCCTAAAACCTTGGCCGCCGCACTTGTAAAAGAGGGCGTGGAGTTTGTTATCGCGCTCATGAATTTGCCCGCGTGCGAAGCCGCCGCGGAAGCCAAAATTCCGTTCGTCTATGCGGAAGAAGAAAACTTTAAAGAGGACAAAGCCGTCAAAACCAAAAAAGTCCTGCTTAAAAAAGCCAAACAAGTGCTCGTCATCAAAACGACGGACAAACCGCTTAACAAGAAAAATTATACGGGTTTAAAAGTAACCGAAGTGGCTTCTCCCTCCGTGTGGGTGGAACATTACAATTACAACAAACCTGCGTGTTTTAAGAAAGAAAACAACATCGTGGCCGTGGGCAAACTGGCTAAAGAAAGCGGTTTTGACATGCTGTTAAAAACGTGGGCGCGCCTGGCCCCGGCCCATACGTCCTGGCATTTAACCATCGTAGGCGACGGAACGGCTAAAACCGCGCTCAAAAAGTTTATTACAAAACACGGCTTGGAAGCCAGCACGGAAATCGTGCCGGAATCTACCGATGCGTACAGTCTGTTGCGCAACGCCGACATTTTTGCCTATCCGGCGGTGAATCCGTCCCGTGCGGATATTCTGCTGGACGCTATGGCCAGCAAACTGCCGTGCGTGGCGTGCGAATCGGTCCCCGTTACGGCGTTAATCATTAACGGCGTAAACGGCGTAATCGTCAACGCCGGGGAAGAAGAACCGTTCACCGTGGCGCTCGACGAAATGATGGTCAACTGGGGCCGCCGCGTGGGAATTGCGGTGGAAGCGGGAAAACTCAAAGACAAATTCCCGTTTGCGGATTTTGTCCGTGCGTTTTTGGAGTTAATCTAAACCGGGAGTACTTTTGTGCGCATTACGTGTGTAATCGGAACGTTGGGCGGCGGCGGTGCGGAACGCGTGATGACGTATTTGTCCGGCGGGCTTGCCGCTCGCGGACACGAAGTAACGCTCCTTACGCTGGACGATTCAGTGCCGGATTTTTATACCGTACCTGAAAACGTCTGCCGCGTGCGTGTGAATTTACCCACGTTTAAAAAAGCGGGGTTTTTGGGCGGGTTTGCACGGCTGTGGAAAATGACGCGCGCCCTTCGCCAAACGCGGCCGGACGTGGTAATCAGCTTTATGACGGTCAGCGTGTTGGCTTCGTGTCTTCTCCTGCGCGTACCGTACATTTACGCCGACCATCTGGACGTACGCTATCTCACCTATTCCCGCAAATGGCAGATTTTGCGCAACTTTTTGCTTGCCCGCGCGCATACGGTTACAATTTTATCGGAACGGGACCGCAAGTTTATTGCGCTCTATCACCCCAAATGGAAACCGCAGGTAATTTATAATCCCGCATTGCCGCTTAAACAATGGTTTTTGCCGCGGCCGGAATTTATGCCGGACCGTTATAAATATGTGGCGGCCGTGGGGCGTTTGGTGCGCCAAAAAGGGTTTGACCGTTTGCTGGAAGCCTGGCGGCGCGTGTGCGACGGATTTCCGGACTGGAAACTGCTCATCATCGGCGCGGGGCCGGAAGAAAACGATTTGAAAAGTTTGGCCGATACCTTAGACGTACAGCACTGCGTGCAATTTGTGCCGCCCGTGAAAGGGTTGGATGCGGTCTACCGTTACGCGGAAATTTACGCGATGTCTTCCCGTGCGGAAGGGTTCCCCATGGTATTGTTGGAAGCGATGGCTGCGGGGGTGCCCGCCGTCAGTTTTTCGTGCACGGGGCCGGATGTAATCATTCGCGACGGGGTGGACGGTTTTTTAGTCAAACAGAACAATACCGATAAACTGGCTGAAAAATTGGCTGAGCTGATGAAGGCCGAACCGCTCCGTGTCCGGTTTGCCGAAAACGCACAGCAGGTGATAAAGCGTTTTTCGCTGAAAGACTATATCGACGCGTACGAAAATTTATGTAAGGATGCCGTTAAATGAACTGGGAAAATCCGTCAGTGCTCCAAAGTTTGCAAGACCTGCGCGAAACGCTTGGTTTGGCCGGGCGGGACAGCCGCATCGTGCGCTGGGCCTGCGCGTACAGCCGTTGTAAAAAACGCATTTTGTCAGGTATTCGGCAATTTGCCCGCGGTGTGAGTGGAAAACGCTCTAAAGATGTCCGGCGCCTGCGTGTATTTTTTTATCTTGCGGGCGGAATGGGCGACGCGGCCTGTGCCCGTCGGTTAGTGGAATCTTATAAAACCTTTTTGACAGAAGCGGATTTTGAAGTATATGCGCCGGTTCCCCGGGCGGTTCAAACCGTATTTGGGGATTTGGCGTACGTCACGGCGTCGTCGTCCGGCCGCGTGTATTGGAAAAATTACGATTTGGTTATTTTTGCGTGTTTGGGCGTTAAATTTTTATATGCGGATAAAACGCGTTTGGCCGCATTGGCCCCGGCGTTTATGCCCGTATTTGAAAAGGCCCTGGCGGCGCAAAAACGGCTGGGCAGTTTGTGGGACGACCCTTTTTTAACCGAACCCGCGATCGGACGGTGGATGCTCAAAAACGGCGGACGCCGGTTTGATTTAATGTCGTTTACGGGCGGGATGACGCTTTTGCAGGACGCTTCTTCGCGTTTTTCGGGCTGCGTACCCGCACGGGAGAAATACGGCTTGTCCGGCGTTTCGTATGTTACGTTTCACGACGGAACCGGCCATGCTCCTACGGGCGGTTCTTCCCGTTCTTGGCCTGTTTCGCACTGGACGCGTTTTATACACCTTTTTAAAGAACGGTTCCCACACATTAAACTGGTTCAGCTGGGGGGAACAAACGATTCCGTTTATTTAGAGGCGGATATTTGCCTGGCGGGGAAAACGGAGTTAACGGATTTACCGGATATTTTGAACGGCGCGCTTTGTCACGTGGATACGGAAAGCGGGCTTGTTCATTTGGCTCAATTCTTGGACGTAAAAAGCGTGGTATTGTTCGGCCCGTCGGACGTGCGGTTTTTCGGATATGCCAAAAATAAAAATTTGGCGGCCGGGGCTTGCGGCGGATGTATGTGGATGACGCCGGATTGGATGAGCCGCTGTCCGCTGGGGAAAGAGGCCTCTCCGTGCATGCGTGCAGTGACGCCGAAACAAGTAGCGGAGGCGGTGGGGGATATTTTAAACCCGCTCGAATAGTTGGCGGAGGAAATCGTCCCAATCGCCGCTGCGGCGCGTCAGCCAAAATAAAGCCGCCAAAAAGATAATCCCGCCGATGAGTACGGTTACAAACGCATTTGTGCCTGCCCCAAAAAACGCGTATACGGCCGACGGAAACAGCGCAATCACGTTAACCGCCAACAGCCGCGCTGCCCGGCGCAGGGAAAACCCGTACGCTATAAACGGGAAGTGCTTTCTAAAGAATAAATAATTCAAATACAACCCTACAAAACAGCAGGCAATCTGCGCGTACGGATATGCAAACGCGCCCCATAACCGCACCGTTACCGGGGTTAGGGCGATAAACAGCACAATTCCCGCCAGCGCATAAGGCAAAAATTCTTTTAATTTTCTTCCCGCCGCCACCGCGTTGTTCTGCATCAGCACGGGCGCCATAAACAGCATTACCCCCATCAACGGGCGCAAAAATGCGGCGGCTTGGTATACGTCCCGGGCGTTAAATTCGCCGCGTTTAAAAAATAGCGTTACGATTTCTGGCGCGTAAAAAGCCGTAAATACCGCCAGCGGCGTTAACAGAAAAAGCAAAAAGTGCTGGGTGTTCAGAAAATTGGCGTTTAGGGCCGCTTCGTCGTTTTGGGCGGCGCTTTCCGTCAGCTGGATTTTGGATACGTTCGTTACGCGCATGGTGAAAATTTCTGTCGGGGAATCGGCTAGCTGTTTGGCGTAATTGAGCGCGCTGACAAGCCCCGCCGAAAGCCCGCTGAGCAGATACAGCGGCAGCAGGCTGGCCGCGATATTGGCCAGTTCAATCAGCTGGTTGCTGACCAGGTTTTTGGCAAATGTGCGTGCGGGCTGGACGGAAACGTGCGTAAAATTCCACGCCAGTTCTTTTTTCATTATCCATAAAAATACCGCAATTTGAACCGCGTTGGCCGCGGCCATGCCGTAAATCATGCTGATAATGCCCGCCGTCCGGCCGAAACAAAGCAGAAAGACCAGCGGCAAAAGCGCGTTAAGCGGCGTGAAAACCGCGGTGGCAAAACGGTGGTACATTTCCAGTACGGCAGTTAAATAATAAGTAAGCAACTGAAGGCCGAACAATAAAAATCCCCACGCTAAGAGAGTGCGCTGGGCCGTCAGCTGGGACGCGTCAAACCGGGAGAGTAATCCCGTTAGCCGTACCGGGCAAAAAAAGCCCAGCGCCGTCAGGCTGAGCATAAGAAGCAGGTAAAAATATAAAAAACCGTTTAATAAAGGCCGCCCGCCGCCGGGCGTTTGGGTGTCAAGCGTCATGGCTTCCGGGATGACGGCCGCCGCGTTCATGCGCTGTAAAAACGTAACGCCGAAGCCCATCATCATAATAATGTAGAAGTAAACGTCCGTCGCGCGGTCTGCGCCGAAGTACAATGCCACCAAGAGCGCATTGGCAAACGATACGATTTTCCACGCCAGCGTGGCTCCTACGGCCAGCGCGGCGCCCGTGCGGTACGAGGTGGGCTTAAAAAGATGAACCATATTTGATATTATAATAATTTAGGAGAATAATATCGTGACTACCCAATTTGAACCCGTTATCGGGCTGGAGATACACGTCCAGCTCGCCAGCAAAACCAAACTGTTTTGCGCCTGTCCCAACGGCGTGGGCGAAGATACCAAGCCCAACACCGCCATCTGCCCCGTTTGCGCGGGCCATCCCGGCGTTATGCCCGTGCTGACCGAGGGCGCTTTGTCCCTGGCCGTCCGCGCGGGGCTGAGCATGAACTGCGTTACCAACCGCCGTTCCACCTTTTCGCGCAAACATTATTTCTACCCGGACTTGCCCAAAGGCTACCAAATCACCCAGTACGACGAGCCGATTAACGGCGCGGGATATATTGAAATCACCTTCGGGCCGAAAGACCATTTGCAGAAGAAAAAAATCGGCATTCACCATGCGCATTTGGAAGAAGACGCGGCGAAATCCTCGCACTTTGCCGACTATTCGCTGGTGGATTACAACCGCGCCGGAAGCCCGCTTTTGGAAATCGTATCCATGCCGGATATGCGCTCGCCGGATGAAGCGTATGCGTATTTGACCGAAATCAAACGGCTGATGCGCTGGGTGGGTGCGTCCAACTGCGATATGGAAAAAGGCGAACTGCGCGTGGACGTGAATGTTTCTTTGCGGCCCGTCGGGCAGGAAAAATTCGGCACGCGTGCGGAAATCAAAAATTTGAACTCCTTTAAAGCCGTGAAAGACGCGCTGACCTACGAAATCAACCGCCAGACCGAAATTTTGAACGGCGGCGGCCAAGTCAAACAAGAAACGCGTTTGTGGGATAAAGAAGAATTGGTCACCAAACCCATGCGCTCTAAAGAAGACGCGCTGGATTACCGCTACTTCCCGGAACCCGATTTGCCGCCCGTGGTACTCGCGGAAGAATGGCTCGAAAACGTCAAAAAAGGCATGCCGGAACTGCCCGCTTCCAAGGAAGCGCGGTTTGAAAAAGCCGGGCTCTCCGCTTATGACGCGGGGGTACTGACGAGTTCGCGCGAAATTTCGGACTATTTCGAAGAAGTCACCAAGAGCGGCAAAGTGTCTTTAAAAACCGCTTCCAACTGGATTCAAACCGACCTTTTGGGTATGCTTAATGCCGAAAAGAAGGAAATCCAGGATTCTCCCATCCCGGCCGCGCGCCTGGCGGAACTTTTGGAAATGGCCGAAAGCGGCAAAATCAACCGCAAGCAGGCCCGCGAAGTGTTCGACGAAATTTGGAAAACGGGCGAAGCTCCCGCCGCCGTGGTGGAAAAACGCGGTATGGTGCAGGTGAGCGATGAAGGCCAGCTGGAAGAATGGGCCAAAGCCGCCATCGCCGCCAACCCTAAAGCGGTGGCCGATTACCAAAAAGGCAACAAAGCGGCTATCGGCGCGCTGGTGGGCGGCGTGATGAAGATGAGCAAAGGCAAAGCCAATCCGCGCATCATCAGCCAAATGCTCGGCAAACTGCTGGGTTAAGCCGGGCGGTAATTTTACAAACGCGGGGCCTTTTTAAGGTTCCGCGTTTTTTTGCATACCTTACAGGACACCCCAGGCGGGAGCCTGGGGATGAATGCAA
>CALYRQ010000053.1 GCA_945483375.1 uncultured Elusimicrobia bacterium | reverse complement strand
GAAGCATTCTTGTTCAGCGATACAGTTGAAGGAAACATTGCCTTTGGAAATCAGGGAGATTCGGCCTGCATAAAAAAACCCGGTTTTACCGGGGGTAAAATTTTCCGGCGTGTGACCGGGATAGCTATTTTTTCGATTTTAATTTTTTGATCCGTTCTTTGGCGCGGGGTTCGCCCTGGTTGCCCGCTAAAATATAGTATTTTAGCGCCAGCGTTTCGTTTTTTTCCACGCCGCAGCCGCGCTCGTACATATCGCCCGTCAGCAGTTGGGCGATGGGGCTTTTGTCGTCCGCGGCGGCTTTCATGGTTTCAAATCCCAGCGTTTCGTTTACGGGGGTGCCGATTCCTTTTAGATGGCATACCGCCAAATTAACGCGCGCCTCAAAATCTCCTTGTTCGGCGGCCAGCGTATAGTGTTTGAATGTGTCGGCGTTGGATTTTTGGCAGCCGTGCCCGGCGTTATACAGGCCGGCCAACGCGGTGTGCGCTTTAAAATAGCCGTTTTGGGCGGCGGTTTGAAACCAGTGGAACGCCTGGCGGTAATCCTGCGCCACATATTTGCCCTGGTAGTATAAATATCCCAGGCGGTATTGGGCTTCCGGGTTGCCGGCGGCCGCTTTTTTCAGCGTGCTTTTAAACGGATTGTAGACGTATTTCACCGTCAAAAATACGGCCAGGGCCAACAGTATCACAGTGCCCAGCACTACGTTAAATTCCAGTTCCATCAGTAAAATTCCTCCTCGGTTTCTTCGATTTTTGCCGCGGCGGACGCTTTCTTTTCCCATTTGCGTGCGGCCCCTATATTAACGGGGACGCCGTATCCGGTTCGGTACATTTCCGCCAGTCTTTTTTGCGCGTCTTTTACGTTGTTTTTGGCGGCGATTCTCGTCCAGTGGAACGCCAAAGAAGGGCTTTGTTTCACGCCGTAGCCCTGTTCGTACCATTGGGCGGTTTGCCACTGGGCTGTTTTCAGTTTTTGTTTGGCGGCAAGCATCATATAATCAAACGCTTTGGCGGGATTGGTGTCTGTTCCCGTTCCGTTTTCATACATGCGCGCCAGTTCATACTGCGCCAGGCGGTATTCCAGCCGCGCGGCGCGTTCCATAAAAGTAAAAGATTCTTGGGGCGATTGGGCGTTTTGCGATTTGTAAAACAAAGCGGGCGCCACTCCTTTTTCAGCCGCAAAATCCAGCAGCTGTTGGGTGTTGGTTTCGGTTAAGCCGCAATAGTTTTGCTTGCCCAGCGTGTACAGCTGAAAGGCGGCGTGCGGATTTTTGTTTTGGACGAGTTCCTGCAGCAGCTCACACGCCAGCGGGATATTTTGGTCTGCGCCCTTGCCGCGCGAGAGCCAATTCGCCTGCAGTACGGCGGCCAGCGCGTCCCCGTTTTGGGCGGCTTTTTGCATGTATTTATAGGCTTTTTTATAATTCTTTTTTACGCCGTAGCCGCGGTAGTAGGCCATAGCCAGTTCCATTAGAGAATCGGTGTAGCCGTTGCGCACTTCAGAACGTAATTGTTTGAAACGGCATTTTTCGGCGGTATGTTTTTCTTTTTCGGCCTCTTGCTCGTATGCGTCCATGCGGTCTGCGGAGTTGTCGGCCGGGAAGAACGGTTTGCGCTCTTTTGCGGCAAACGCGGGCGGCAGAACGGTAAAGAGTAAGAGAGAAAACAGCAGAAACTTTTTCATTTGGTTTTTACCAGCTTGCGGTTTTCCAAGCTGTATACGTCGTCCGCGTATTCGGACGCGTGCGCGTCGTGCGTTACCATGACGGTGGTCAGTCCGCGTTCTTTACTCATGCGGGCGAAGTCTTCAAATACTTGGATTTTGCGCGCCGCGTCCAGGTTGCCCGTGGGTTCGTCAGCCAGGAGAAGCGGCGGCTCGTTGCGTAGAGCCCGTGCGATGCTGGCGCGTTGTTTTTCGCCGCCCGATAAATCGGCCGGCAGTTTGTTTACCATGGCGCCGAGGCCGAATTTTTCCAAAAGTTCCCGTGCTTTTTTCGGGTTCGGTTTACCGCGCATTAAAGCGGGCATGTCTACATTTTCCAGGAGGGAAAATTCCGGCAGGAGGCCGTCAAACTGGAACACAAAACCCATCTTTTTAAGGCGCAGGGCGGCGCGTGCGGATTCGCTTTTTAGGGCGGTGACGTCCTGTCCGTCCACCAGTATTTTGCCGGACGTCGGCGCGTCCAGCATGGCGATCATGTTTAAAAGGGTGCTTTTCCCCGAACCGCTGGGCCCCAACAGCACCGTAAATTTGCCGCGGCGCAGGGTGAGCGATACGTCTTCCAGCACGCAGAGGTTTTCGTGGCCTTGACCATAAATTTTAGTTAAATGTACAAGTTCTATCATAATATCTCACCCGTAGCGGATTGCGTCCGTGGGGTGTACGCGCGAGGCTTTCACCGCCGGGTACAATCCCGCCGCAAAACAAATTATATAGCTGCCGCCGATGACGGCGACGATGTCCCACAGCTGCATGCGTACGGGCACTTTGGTTAAATAATAAATGTCGCCGGGCAGCTCCACGATGTTAAACGTGGCAATTACCCAGCACAGCAGGCACGCGAGCAGAAATCCCAGCACAATGCCCAGCGTGGCGATGACCATAGCTTCCCACATAAACACTTTGCGGATGAGTTTCGGGCTCGCGCCGATGGCGCGCAGGATACCGATGTCGCGCAGTTTTTCGGTGCCGAGTAAAATCAGGTTCCCCGCGATATTGAGCGAAGCCACGCCGATAATTAAAAACAGGATAATGAACATCATGGTTTTTTCCAGTTTTAAGGCGGCGTAGAGCGTGCTGTTCATTTGCGCAAACGTGCGGACGGAGTATCCGTAGCCGATGGCGTTTTGGATTTGGCGCGCGGCTTCGTCCGCCTTGTTCATATTTTTAAGTTTTACGGCCACGCCCGTTACGCCTTGTTTGAGGCCCAAAAAATCGCTGGCGTGGGATAAAAGCGTGTAGGCGATGGTATTGTCGAACTCGTAATACCCGGTGCGTAAAAGTCCGCTTACGCGAAATTTTTTCATTTTGGGGAACATCCCCGCCGAGGTGGAGATAGACTGGGGCGAAATCAGCACCACGTCGTCCCCGATATCGGCCCCCATGTTGGCGGCCAGTTCCGCGCCCAAGACAAGCGGCGGCGGCGCGTCCTGCGGCCAGGCCTTGGGTTCAAAGGAACCTGCGGTGAGCGAGTCGGTCAGCGTGTTAATCTTTTTTTCCTGCTCCGGGTCCAGCCCGCGTACCACCAAGCCCAAACTTTGGCCCGCATAGGTGATAATTCCTTGGCCGTAAATGTGCGGCGCGGCGGCTTCTACGAGCGGGATTTCTTCGATTTGTTTGATTTTTTCGGGATATGTTTTCTGGCTCATCTGTCCAAAAACAAGCACGTGGCTTTGCGCGCCGATGATTTTATCTTTGATATCGGTTTGAAAGCCGTTCATAACGGATAAAGTGGTAATAAGCGCCGCTACGCCTACGCTGACGCCCGCCACGCCGATCAGCGTGGTGATAAAGGCGAACAGCCCCTGACGGCGCGTTAAGTAGCGCACGGCGACGAATTGTTCAAATTTCATAGGTATATTGTACTTTATTTGAGCGGAGTTTTTGGGTCGGCTTTTACCGGCTTTTGCGCGCCCGCACCCCCACGCGCCGCACCTTGCAGGCCCCTCCCTGTGGGCCGCCACCATAGAGCGCGCCTGTTTATGGGTTGGCGATATGGCTGAAACAGTGTGGCCCAACTAATCAAAAGAGTGCGGGTCCTCGCCGGACGGGCAACTTGGGGAGCCCAGCCTTTATAGTACATTTGAGCCTCCAACTGTTATTTTAAGCCAGAACAGTTGTCCGGACGGATTGCAGTGCTTTAAAACAAAAGACTGGGCTTATTGGTCGGAAGATTTATTATATGCCGGTCGTATTAAAAATGGAAAGTGGGCCGCTACTTTATCTATAAGTCCGGATAATGTATATGGTCAAGGGCTAGGTTGTTCTGATCATGAGGAAAACGGATATTGTAAAATGATTGGGATGTAAATGTCGATTGAAAAATTCCCAAAAAAGCCCCGCGGTAAAGCGGGGCTTTTTGCATCTAAACTTTATTTTTCTTCTTCCAGCTTTTTGAGCGTGGGGAACAGGATGATTTCGCGAATGGAATCCTGCCCGGTCAGCATCATGATAATGCGGTCGATACCGATACCCATGCCCCCGGTCGGCGGCATGCCGGATTCCATGGCCTCAATGTAATCCGCGTCCAAAATGTCGGCGTTTTCGGCGTCTTCGCCTTTGGCGATGGCTTTGGCGGCGGCTTGGTCTTTCAGGCGCGCCAACTGGTCGGCCGGATCGTTAAGCTCAGTATACGCGTTGCCGAGTTCCTGTCCGTTCACGAACACTTCAAAGCGTTCCACCAGTTCCGGGTCCCCGGGTTTGGTTTTGGAGAACGGGCTGACGGCCGTCGGATAATCGAGCGCGATAACCGGGTTGTGGTAATCAGCCAGCAGTTTGCCTTCAAAGAGTTCGTCGAAGATGGCGGAGTCGGAATCGTCGGCGCTGAATTTAACGCCCTGTTCGCGGGCCACTTCTTCCAATTTGGCGCGGTTGAACTGGCGGCCGTTTAACACTTCGTGAATGTCGCGGCCGAATTTTTCCTGCCACGCCTGCGGAATGTAGAGGCGTTTGTACGGCGGGCGCAAATCAACTTCGTAACCGCGGAAGTTCACTTTTTCCACGCCGATGGCTTTGGCGGCGTTGCCCAAGATTTCGTCAAACAAATCCGCCATGGTGTTCACGTCCCCGTACGCCTGGTAGAGTTCCATCATCGTAAATTCGGGGTTGTGGGTGGTGTCGATTCCTTCGTTGCGGAACATGTGGCCGATTTCGTAAATCTTATCCATGCCGCCGATAATTAAGCGTTTGTGGTGCAGTTCCAGCGCAATACGCATGAAAAGCGGCATTTTTAAAGCGTTGTGGAACGTTTCAAACGGGCGCGCAATCGCGCCGCCGGAGGACGGGTTCAAAATCGGCGTTTCCACTTCCAAAAATCCTTTTTCGTCCAGCGTGCGGCGGACGGAGGAAATAATTTTGGCGCGTTTAATGAAAATGTCTTTTACTTCTTCGTTGGCGATTAAGTCCAAGTGGCGTTTTCTAAAGCGCACTTCGGTATCTTGCAAACCGTGGTATTTTTCCGGCATGGGGCGAATGGCTTTGGAGAGCAGCGTTAACTTGGTCGCTTTAATGGTTTTTTCGCCCGTTTTGGTTACAAAAACGTGCCCCGTAACGGAAACGAAATCGCCCACGGAAATGTGTTTTTTGAAAAATGCGTACGGTTCTTCGCCCAATTGGTCTTTGGCGATATAGAGCTGCACGCGGCCGGAAAAATCGCGCAAATGCGCAAAAGCGGCTTTGCCCATTAAGCGCAGCTGGACCAAGCGGCCGGCGGTGATGGCTTCGGCGCCTTCTGCGGCGTTTTTTGCTTCCTGGCAGGAAATTTGTTTTTCGCAGCGGTTCGGATAGGGGGTTACGCCCAACTGGCGGATTGTTTCCACTTCGGCGTAGCGCTGTGCGATGATTTCGTTCAGCGCGTTATTGTGCTGCGGTTGTTGTGTTTTTTCGGTAGACATCGTAAAACCTCAATATATAGTATTAAAGATATTTTACCAAATTGCGGCGTTTGCGGGCGCGGGCAAGAATGATACAATAAAGTAATATGAAAAAATACATCGTTTTTATTATGATTATACTGGTGCTGTTGGGAGCGGGTGCATTTTACCGCTACCACGGGCGGGACGTGGATGACAGAGGGGCCACCCTGCTCATGCGTTCGTTGGAAGAACGGGCGGACTTAAAAACAACACGGAAATTTATTAAACGAGCCGATGACGTAAACGCGCGCGACAAGGCCGGCCGGACCGCTCTGTTTTATGCGGCGCGCCACATGCAAAACCCGGAGGCGGTGCAACAGTTGCTGGCGGCTGGCGCAGACGCCAATTTGGCAGACAAACAAGGTCAAACGGCTTTAATGAGAGCGGCAAAATACAATTTGTCCCCGGAAGTGGCGGAAGCGCTATTAAGCGGCGGCGCAAATGCCAATGCGGTGGACGTGCAGGGAGAAACGGCGCTCACGCTGGCGGCGCGGAACAATCAGGCGGCGGTGATTAAAGTATTATTGCGCGGCGGCGCGGACCCGGACGTTAAAACGAGTGACGGCAAGACGGCGGCGGACTTACTCGCGGAAAATGAAAAGTTTTCGGAACAGGAAAAAACGGATTACCGTCAGGCGATGTTAGTGTTATCAATTTTAAAACCCGTTGGAAAATAAAAAACCCGCACCGAAGCGCGGGTTTTAAAACTGCGCCCACCAGACGCTTGCCTTCCGGTAAAATTCCTGACGGAATTTTCCTGCAGGCCGGGCTCGCGGTTTTTGCCTTTCGGCGCTCGCCAGTATGGCTCGCACCTCAAACAAAAACATCGCTGCGCCTTTCAAGTCCTGCCGCAGGCAAAGCAGTTTGCCTGCTGTGGGCAACAAAAAACCCGCACCGAAGCGCGGGTTTTAAAACTGCGCCCACCAGACGCTTGCCT
>CALYRQ010000052.1 GCA_945483375.1 uncultured Elusimicrobia bacterium | reverse complement strand
CGGGGGGAAGTAAAAGAACCGTCCCGGTTGGCGGCCACCACTTTTTCCCACTCGCCACGGGCTCGCAAAATTTGTTCGGCGATGTCGCGCACGGCGGAGCGGCCGCCTTCACGCGGGGAGGTATAAAGCGCGAGCGATTTGGCTTCCGGTACGCTGTTGGCCACCGCGAGCGGCAGGCCGACGCGTTCCAGTACGCCGAGGTCGATTAAATCGTCGCCGATGAACGCGGTTTCTTCGGGCAAAATGCTGTATTCTTTTTGCAAATAATCCAGTGCGTGGTGCTTTACGGACGTATTGTAAAACAGGTATTTCATGCCCAGCACGCCCGCCCAAAATTCAAGCGTATTACTCGCGCCGCGCGAGATGATGCCCGTATCAATGCCGCACCAGGCCAAATACATGAGGCCCATGCCATCTAAAGAATCGAAATGTTTTATTTCGTGCGTTTGGCCCTGTGCGTCGGTAAAAAAGCTGAGGGCGCCGTTAGTCATTACGCCGTCCACATCGGTCAGCAGGAGTTTGATTTGTTTGGCTTTTTGTATAAAAAGAGGAGAAACATTCGTCATATATTTCCATTATACCTTTATTTCCGTACGGCTAAAAATTATATAATAAACGTATGAAGAAACTTTTGGCCTTGGCCCTTGTTTTCTGCCTGTACGCGTGCGGCTGTACACCCAAAACGGTAATCAGCCAGACGTACGATTTCGACCAAATGAACCGCATTGGCGTGATGTCTTTTACAAACCAATGGGGGGCCGTGCAGGGCGTGGAAAATTTATTCGCCAAGTATTTAATCGCGTACGGGTTTAAGGTGGTGGAACGCGCGCAGTTGGAAAGCGTGCTGCGGGAACACCATATTTCCGTGTCCGGCTATTTGTCGCCGGAAACGACGCGTGAAATCGGCCGTATTTTAGGGGTGGATGTTCTTCTGATCGGGGAAGTGAGTTCTTATACGCCCGCGCGTACGGAACTGAAAATGTCCGCTACTCGCCGCACCGAATCGCGCCCCGTATACACGCAGGACGTGATGCAGTTGCCCGACGGTACGTATGTAGGTTATACGCGCAATGTCGGCACGCAGTATTCGCACTCGACCGAGGTCCAGCCTACGGAATACACGATTAACGCCCGTGTGGGAATCATCGCCAAATTGGTAGACGTGGAAACGGCGGAAATTATTTGGATCGGGTCGGACGACGCTTCTTCGCCCAACGCGTTAAACGCGGCGGACGACATCGCCCGCGCGCTTGTCAAAAGTTTTACCAAGGAACTTGCCAAACGGCGGGAAGAAAAATGAGAACACCCCCTTATACGTTTGCACAGCAGTCGGCCGCGTTTGTGTTTAAAGCGTTTTTTACTTTGGTAAAAACGCTGTTTGTACTGCTGGCGCTGACGGTGGGGGCGCTGGTGGCGGGGCAGAGTTCGTCGGCCCCGGTAAGCATGCGGCTGCTCACTTCCTACGGAATGGAATACGCCGTGGCCACTTTTAAACCGTACCGTCATTTGTTCCCGGAACCGTATTTAATTAAGTTAGAAACAGAGTAAAGAGGAGTTTATGTTAGACATTAAACAGATCGTTGCAAACCCGGAAGAAGTAAAAAAACGTTTGTCTTTGCGCAAGCCTGAATTGGCCGCGCAGATTGATGAAGTTTTAGAAAAATACGCCTCCTATAAAACGGTGCTCGCCAAGGTGGAAGAATTGCGCGCCAAACGCAACGAAATGTCTAAATCCATCGGCAAAATTAAAAAAGAACAAGGCGACGAAGCCGCCAAACAGGCCATGTCCGAAGTGGGCAAATTAAAAGAAGAAATGGCCGCTAAAGAAGCCGAAATGGAACCTCTCAAAGCGGAAATCGACAATTTGCTTTTATCTATTCCCAATATGCCCAACGAAAAAATTCCGGTGGGCGTGTCGGACGCGGACAACCCGGAATATATTCCCTGCTCCATTCCGCTTCCCAAATTTGATTTTAAACCGCTCGACCACCAGGCTGTGGGCGAAAAACTCGGTATTTTGGATTTTGAAGCCGCCGCCGCGCTGTCCGGCAGCCGCTTTGCGCTTTTTAAAGGCGACGGCGCGCGTTTGGAACGCGCAATTATTGCGTTTATGCTGGATTTGCACGCCAAAAAAGGCTATACCGAAGTGCTGCCGCCCGTAATTGTAAACGAAGATATTTTAATCGGCACCGGCCAGCTGCCCAAATTCCGCGAAGATATGTACGAGCTGACGGGCGAACCGAAACAATTTTTAATTTCCACCGCTGAAATTCCGCTGACGAATTTAAACCGCATTCGCGTGGTGCCGGAAGCCGAACTGCCGATTAAACTCACGGCCTATTCTCCGTGCTTTCGCAAAGAATCGGGCACGTACGGCAAAGATACGCGCGGCCTTATCCGCAACCACCAGTTTGATAAAGTGGAACTCGTGATGCTTTCCAAGCCGGAAGATTCTTACAAAATGTTGGAAATTATGGTATCCGACGCACAAGACGTTTTAAAAACGCTCGGTATTCCCTATCACGTTGTGGAGTTGTGCAGTGGGGACATTGGGTTTTCGTCCGCCAAAACGTATGATATTGAAGTTTGGATGCCCAGCGAAAACAAATTCCGCGAAATTTCGTCCTGCTCCAACTGTTTGGACTTCCAAGCCCGCCGCATGGGCCTGCGCTTCAAAAACGCCCAGGGTAAACAGGAATACGTACACACGCTTAACGGAAGCGGCCTTGCCGTAGGACGCACGTTTGCCGCCATTTTGGAAAACTTCCAGCAGGCGGACGGCTCCGTCATCATCCCGGAAGCGTTGCGCCCGTACTTTGGCAAAGATAAAATCGAGGCCAAAAAATAATGCGCAAACTGATTTGTGTATGGGCGGCGGTATGCCTGTTGGCGTCCGCCGCCGTTTTGCCTGCCCGCGCGGAAATACAGTTGCCGCCGGACGTAATGGCGTCTGCGACGGAAGGCATTAACGGCGTATACAGTTTGGATTTTGCTACGGCCGACAAAAACATTGCCCAAGTGTTTGCGCAGTATCCCGACCACCCGTTTGCCCACTTTGGCAACGCGATGATTGCGTGGTCCCGCTATGAGTACGAGTTTGAAACGAGCGATGACCAGCAGCGCAAAGTGTTTGAAAACATTTTGGACGATTCCATCAACGGCATTAAACGCTGGATGAAACAGCACCCGGACGACCCCAACGCTTATATGGGAATCGGCGCGCTGTACGGACTGCGTGCGATGTTCTCCATGCGCAACCGCAGCTGGATTACGGCGTATTTTTCGGGCCGCAAAGCCATTAAAAATTTGGAACGCTCCTTACAGCTGGACCCTACTTATTACGATGCGTATTTCGGCCTCGGCATTTATCAGTATTATGCGGGCACGCTGCCGTCCGTCATTAAAGTGCTGGCCAAAATCGTAGCCATTAAAGGCAATCCGGACGAAGGCGTGAAACAGTTAAATATGGCGCGCGAAAAAGCAATGTTTACGTCCGACAGCGCGAAACTGATTTTAATCGAAGTTCAAAACACGCGCAAAAGCAAATACTATAATCCGGCCAAATCGCTTGAATATATCCGCGAACTGCGTGCCAAATATCCCAAAAATCCGCTGATGCACTATGTGGAAGTGATTTGCCTGTACGAAACGGGCGATTACGACAATGTCACCGCGCAGGCGGCCCAATTTTTGGAACTGATTGGCAAAGACCCTTTTTATAAAGACATTTATATTGCCCGCGCGTATACCGCGCTGGGTACGGTGCAAATGGCGAAAGGTAATTTTGATCAAGCGCGCGAAGCGTTTGAAGAAGGCCGCGAAGCATTAAAAGGGCAGGAAGTCAGCCGCTGGGGATTATGGAACGAATTTCGCCTGGGCCAAGTGTACGATTTGCTTGGCCGCCGCGACGACGCGGTAAAACAATATAAGTATGTGCTGACGTTTAAAGACAAATGGGGTTTTGACGACGCGGCGAAAGCGTTATTAAAGACCCCGTACTCCTTGCCGGAAAATGGCGATGTTGGCCCGCTGCCTCCGTTATAACGACTGGTGGTATTTTGCGATTTACGCACAAAGGATAAGGAAGAGATTTCTTATCCTTTGTTCTTTTTTGTCGCTACTTTCGTCGTTCCGGAAGGCAGGAATCCGGAATCTCGTTTTTATTGAAACGTTATCCCCGAGGTTGTAGTCGGGGATCTTTTCACGTTTGGGAATGACGAAAGACGAAGGAAGTTATTTCGTCCTTATTTAATGCTTGTGGTGTGGTTGTTTTTTTTGATACCATAAACTATGTCTTTCTTTTAGGAAGAGAACTTACAAGGAGATTACAAAATGAAAAAACTCGCAGTATTGGGCGTAATGTTTGCTGTTTTATTCGGTTTTGCGGCTTCCGCCAAAGCGGAAGGTATTGAAGCCGGCAACCAGCTTGTCAGCGGTTATTTGGGCGGCGCGGCCCCGTTGCAGGATGCCGGTATGGATGATCTGTATTATCGCGATGGCGGCGGCTATACTTTTCACTTGAATGATTTGGACTGGGGCGATGCCGGCGTAACGTTGGGCGCGTCTTATTTGTATTTTCTGAATGATTATTTCGGCTTGGGCGGTGAAGTCAGCGGAACCGTATTCGGCGAAGCTGAGTATGATACTTATTCCCCTTTTGGTCATTCTACTTTTAAGTCTTCTATGAGTACTGTTAATGCGATGGCTGTGGGCCGCGTCAACGTCAATCCCCAAAGCCGTGTTCGTGTTTACTTCCCGTTTGGTTTGGGTTTAACTTCCGCGAAAGGCGAAATTAAAGGCGATACTCCTATAGGGAACGATTCTATCGATGGTACGACGACCTCTGTCGGTTATTTCGTGGGTGCTGGGATTGAAGCCGATTTGGGCGAAAGCAACTGGATGCTTGGCGGTGAAATCCGTTATCAGGGTTTCCAGTTTGATACCGCTAAATACGATATCGATGGTATTTCCGGCAAAGAAGACTACAGCTATCTGTCGTTTATGGCCAAAGTCGGTTACAAATTCTAAATGGTTCTGCTAAATAAAAACCCCGCTCGAAAGAGCGGGGTTTTTCATTCGGTTGCCGTAAAACTTATTTTTTCTTTTGGTCTTTCAAGGCCAGGTAACCCATTAAACGGTAAATTAACTTAGACGTGTTAAATTCCGTAATCGGGTCGGCTTTGCGCTGGCAGGCTTCCACCACGTCCACGGCCACAATGTTTTTATGTTTAATGACTTCGCGGAACAAGTCCAGCGCTTCATACCACATAAATCCGCCGGGCTGAGGCGTGCCGGTGGCGGGGATGACGGATGGGTCGAAACCGTCCACGTCGATGGTAATGTACACCGTATCAGTCAGTTTTTTTAGCACCTGCGGAATCAGTTTTTTGATATCGCGGTTTTCGTGCATTAAAAACGTAGTGACTTTGCCGGCGTTGCAATACTGCTTTTCTTCACTCGCCACACTGCGGATTCCCACCTGTACCACAGGAACTTGGCGGGACGCCGGATACAGCGCGCAGGCGTGGCTTTTGGGCGTGCCTTCAAACGTCTCGCGCAAGTCGGCGTGGGCGTCAAAATGCAGAATGCTCAAATTTTTGTATTTTTCGATATACGGCTGGGCCAACGCCTGGGTGACCGTATGTTCGCCGCCGATGTAGAACGGAACGGCTTTGTATTGCATCAGGTTGCGCACGGTTTTGTCGATGTTTTTAAATACCGTGTTTGTGGAACCTTTGCAATTAACGGCCGGCTGCGTATTGATGCCGAGTTCCCAGGTTTCGGTTTTGGTTTCTTCGTCCCAAAGCTCGATTTGGGTGGAGGCTTCAATAACGGCGGCGGGGCCTTTGGCGGTACCGTGTCCGTAGCAGACCGTTTTTTCAAACGGTACGGGCACTACCACGAATTTACAAAGGGGCAGAGAGCTGTATTTGCTCTCTAGCCCCATAAACTTATCGGTTTGTACGTTGTCGCTCACAATGTTACCGTGATAACTATTATTTCACGAATACGGCGGCGGCCACGACGGTGGTCCACATCCCTTCCACGCAGATGGCGGATTGGGTGATGTTGGTCGTGCGGACGATTTTACCGCTCATTTTCCAGATTTCTTCTTTCTGATCCCAAGTGGTATTGTTGTCAAACTCAATGCCCAAGGTGGTAGAAAGCATAAGCGCGGCCAAGTCTTCGGCGTAATCGCCGGCTTGTTTGTCGGTTTCTCCGAAGCTGTGGTGCTCGGAGATGTACCCGTGCGTTTTCTTATTCTCTTTCGGAATAGCCAACCCTACGGAAGCCGAAATCAAGCGGCGGTATTCGTTGCTCGTGTTTCTGCTGATGACGCAGTGCAGAATCTGGCCCGGGTGCAATTCTTTCAGCCCCTTGGAAACGGGAACGGTTTTGCAGCCGGGAGGGAAAATGCTGGACACAGGCACCAAGTTAAAGCTGGCGATTTTGGCGTCTCTCAACGCTTCTTCAAAGCTCGCGAGTTTTTCTTTGTGTCTGCCGATTCCTTTGGTAAGGGAGATCTCTTTAGGTACAAACGCGTCGTACATTTTTATTTTTCCACTAATTCCTGGATGTGAATTAATATAATA
>CALYRQ010000051.1 GCA_945483375.1 uncultured Elusimicrobia bacterium | reverse complement strand
CCCCGGAATTGAAACCGGGGAGTTTTTTATTCTTCAATAAAGTAGAATATAAAAACAGGCAAAAAGCTATGATTAAAACGCTTAAACTTAAAAACCAGGATGAAATTTTAATTGCGCTCGGCATACAGGACCGCAACATCCGCGCGCTTGAAAAAAATTTTAAAGTAACCGTTTTTGTCCAATACGATGAAGACGGCGGCGGAGCGGAATTGTCCGTCAAAGGCACCAACTCGCGCGTGGACAAAGCGCTTGCCAAACTGCAAAAAGATTTGGCCCTGTCGGACGAGAAAAAACAGCTTGCGCTTGTAAAAGATACGCGCCCGTTTGTAGATAACATCGTCTTCCGTCCCGAACACGCCCGGCCCGTGGAAGCCCGCAGTGAAAACCAGAAAAAATATATCGAAGCCGTCTTTGAGCACGACCTCGTCATCTCTTCCGGCCCCGCGGGAACGGGCAAGACGTTTTTGGCCTGTGCGTGTGCGCTGCGCGCTTTAGAATTGGGCCTCACGGAGCGTATCGTCGTCACGCGTCCGATTGTAGAAGCGGGCGAGAAGCTCGGCTTCCTGCCGGGGAACATCGAAGAAAAAGTGGACCCGTACCTCCGCCCGATTTACGACGCGTTTTATTCCATGCTCGGCATGGAAAAATTTAATTCCCTTAAATACAACAACATTTTGGAAATTGTGCCGCTGGCGTATATGCGCGGCCGCACACTGGAAAAAACGTTCATCATTTTAGACGAAGCGCAAAACACGCTCCCCGCGCAAATGCGTATGTTTTTAACGCGCATGGGTATCGGTTCCAAAATGATTGTAAACGGCGATTTGTCCCAAATCGACCTGCCCAACAAAAAAGAAAGCGGACTCTTGCAGGCGGCCGAAGTGCTGGGAAAATTAAAAAATGTTGCGTTTGTGGAATTTTCCGGTGAAGACGTAGTGCGCCATCCGCTCGTGCGGGAAATCGTGGCGGCTTACGACAAGTATGACAAAAAACACGCCAAGGAGAACAAATGATTTCACACATTTTCTACAACACGGATATCCCCAAATACCTGCGCCGGACGGGACTGTTCAAAGCCGCGCTGGAAAAGGGGCTAAAACAATTTGCCAAACAAAACATCGAAGTAAACGTGATTTTTGTGGACGAAAAAGAAATTCTGCGCGTGAATAAAGAATTTCTAAACCACCACTACGTAACGGATGTGATTTCGTTTAATAACGAACGTCCCCCGTTGGATACTGGCGAGCCGTGGGAGTTCGGCGATATTTTTGTTTGCTACCAGGTAGCGCGTAAAAACGCGCAATCGTTCGGCCACACGTTTTTGCAGGAAATGATGATGTACGTCACGCACGGAGCCTTACACCTTTCGGGCATGGATGACCACGCGCCCGAAGACCGCGCGGAAATGGACCGCCAGGCGGAAAAAATCATTTCGCAAGTGCTGAAAAAATAATGGGCTTTATAATCCGGGGCTATACCCGGAATAAAAATTGATAAATGCGAAGCCTGCAGGCCGCCAGCTTCTCAGGATGAGCCAATATAGCACGCCGTGCAGAATAGAATACCACACGAGATGATTGCCTGATTTGCCAAATTCGCTTTAGATTGTGCGGGCTAGTTGCCCGTATAGGCGTGCCTGAATGGCACGTCAAGGGCAAGGCACGCACAAGATAACAGAATTTGACAAATTGTTGGCCCTAATAAGCAACGAAACGCAAAAAAGAGTCTTTTGCGTTTCGTGCGCATTATGAAAGGTAACATCAGCCGTTTATCTATTCTTTCACGTCCACAATCTCCGGCCGCCCGTCCTCGTGAATCACCAAGTACTGTAATTTTCGGTGCAGCCCCACGTCCACGGGGATAATGTTGGCCGTCCGGTCCAAAATAATCCGGTCCACCTGCGTATGCCCCACCACCTGCACAACCGGGCTTTTGGGAAACGACGCTACCAAATCTTCCAAATCTTCCCAAAAAATCCCGCCGAAACGGTCCGTCCCTTTGCGGCTGATACTGATGTTAAAAATAGGGTGTTTGAAAAATTGGTGTTTGATGGATTCTTTAAAAATCAAATTAATCAGCACCGCCATATTGCCGGGGGTGGGGTCGTCCAACTGCATCTGGAAGATTTTATACAGCTTGCGCGTCACGCCCGCGTGCGTAAATAAAAACCCTTTATACGCGCACGCCGCGCGCAGTTCGCCGTCCAATACCTGGCGGACGAGTTTGTCGCGCACCAGTTTGGCTTCTTCCACGCCAAAGCCGGAAATCACAAAATTGCTCAGCAAAAGCTCCAGTTCGTGGTTGCCCACCAAGCGGACCACTTCCCCGCTGGAAAGAGCCGCCTGCTTTTGAATTTTATCCAGCAAATCATCCACTTTGCGCGAAAAAGGGCCGCGGTCGAAAATATCGCCCATTTGAATTAAACGGTCGTGCAGACCGCACCAGTTCAACCCTTCGTCCACCAGTCCCGCATGACGCAGGATTTTGACGAACGGATCAAACTGGCCGTGCACATCCCCCACGACTACCACTCTTTTTCCGCGTTTTTCGTTTTGCATGGCTTTTGGCTAATTACAAATAATATAATAATAGTATACAAAAACTGACGCGCCACGCACGATTTATGAAAATACCCCACACCGCTTTAACCGAATTACGCTCCCTGCTGGGGAAAGGAAACGTCCTGACGGACGAAGCCTCCCTGCTGCTCCACGCGTACGACTGTTCCCTTTCCCGCACCCGGCCGGACCTGCTGCTTAACATTCGGCGGGAAGAAGACGTCGCCCCCGCCGTAAAAATTTTATCCGCCTATAAAATCCCGTTCGTTCCGCGCGCGGCGGCCACCAACCATGCGGGTTCCTGCGCGGCCTTAAACGGCGGGGCAATTTTAAACCTGGCGGGGCTCAACCGAATTTTACAAATAAACACGCAAGAACAGTTTGCCGTCGTACAGCCGGGGGTCATTACGGCGGACCTGCAAAACGCGCTGAACAAATTGGGCTTTTTTTACGCGCCGGACCCCGCGAGCGAACGAGTCTGCACGCTGGGCGGAAACCTGGCCCAAAACGCCAGCGGCGCGCGGTGCATGAAATACGGCGGCACACCGGACCATGTGCTGGAAGCGGACGCCGTACTGCCCACGGGGCAGACGGTTCATTTCTCGCGTGACGGCGGCGGGCCGGACTTTATCGGCCTTTTGGCGGGGAGCGAAGGAACGCTGGGCGTTATTACGCGCCTGAAGGTGCAAATTTTACCGCTTGTAAAACACGTTAAAACGTTTTTGGTTACGTTTCCTTCGCTGGAAGACAGCGTTCAGACGGTGACGGATTTAACGGCCCGCGGCATTATCCCGCGCTGTGTAGAAGCCATGGACCAAACCACCCTGCAAACGGTGGAGGATTTTTCCCACGCCGGCTACCCCATAGACGCACAGGCGTTACTTATTTTGGAACTGGACGGCACTCCCGCACAAATTGAGCGTGAGGAAAAAGAGCTCGCAGAAATCTGCCGCAAAAACCGCGCCCAACAGTTTCTGCCCGCCAAAACGGAAGCCGAACGGAATAAACTTTGGCTGGGGCGACGCGCGGCCTATGCGGCGATTGCGCGGCTGGCGCCCAACGTAATGGTGGGCGACGGCACCGTCCCGCGCAGCGAGCTTCCGCGCGCGCTCAAAAAAGTGCGCCAAATTTTGCAAGAGCGCAACATCCGCGCCAGCCTGCTCTTTCACGCGGGGGACGGTAATTTTCATCCGCACTTTATTTTTGACGAACGCAACCCCGCAGACGCGTTACGCGTAAAACGCGCCTTGAACGAAGTGCTTAAAGCCTGCGTGGACTGCGGCGGCACTATTTCCGGCGAGCACGGCGTAGGCGTGGAAAAACGCGCGGATATGGCCTATCAATACGACAAGCCGACGCTCGATTTATTCGCCCGCATGAAACGCGCGGCGGACCCGCTCAATCTGGCGAACCCGCTTAAAATTATTCCCGTTAACTACGCCGAAAAAGCGCGACCGCAAGCCCCCGCGGATGAGGCCGTGCAAACGCTTGCGCAGCGTATCCGCCTGCGCCGCGAAGCCGGCGTACCCGGCGCCGTGACGGGGGCAAACACCCGGCTGAAAACCGCCGCCAAAGAAACATTTTCCACCCGTGCGCTGACAAAAATTGCAGACATTGATTTAACCAATTACACCGCCACCGTACAGACGGGAATCACCCTGGACGATTTGCAACACGCCCTGTCCGCCCGCGGCGTATACTGCGCGCTGCCCGGCGGGAAAGGCACGCTGGGAGGCGCATTTTCCTCCGGAGCATATCCGCACTTTTACGCGCATACGCTGGGATTGGAAGCGTTACTGCCGGACGGATCCCTGGTGCGCTACGGCGGTAAATTTATGAAAAATTCTGCCGGATATCATTTAACGCGTCTGTTCGCGGGAGCACGGGGTACGCTGGGAATCGTCACCCAACTGACGTTCAAAATTTTTGCAACACCCGTTACCGTTCCGGCCGCAGAAAACGCGCCCGCCAAACCCAACGCGCTGTGGCACGCGCTTAAACACGAACTGGACCCAAACGGTTTGTTCCCGATTTTGCCGGAGGATAACCATGTTTAGTTTTTCCGCCTCCCGCCTGCGCCGCCAACTGCGCGCGCTGTTTACTCCGTTCGGCGAACGCAGCGTATATGATTCCGCCGCCCATTGTACCCGGTGCGGCAGTTGCCAGCAATCGTGCCCGTCTTACGCGCTCAACAAGCAGGAAACGTTTTCCCCGCGCGGACGCAACCAGGCCTTGCGCCTAATAATGGAACGCAAGCTGGACCCGCGCACCCACAAACAATTGTTGGAAGAAATCGTCAACTCCTGCACGCTGTGCGGACGCTGTACCCAAACGTGCGCGGGCAAAATCCCGACGGCCGAACATATGCTGGAACTGCGCCGCGCGCTCAATTTGCGCGCGCTGCCGGACTCGCTCTATACCTTGTTATCCCTTCGCGGCACGCGTCCCGCACTCTTTGACCGCTTGGTGCGTACGGGGTTGTTTTTGCGCCGCCTGGGGTTAGTCGCTCTGTTGCGCAAGACCGGGCTCACGCGTCTGTTTGGCCTGGAGTGGATTAACCGCGCGGACGATTTACTCCCCCGCCGCATACCCAGTTTACAAAAATACCTGGCCGCGAAAAACATCCAATCCCGGCCGGAAAACCCGGATTTAATTTATCTTCCCTCGTTGGAAGCGCAATACTTCCTGCCCGAATTAGCCGCAAGCATTTTAAAATCGTCCGCGGAAAAACACCGCCCCGTTTTATGGCCAAATGTTTCGTCCGGCCTGTTTGAATACGTGTACGGGGATTTGCGCCGAAGCCGCCGCGCCGTGCGCCGCTTAATTCGCCGCGCCGAACAGGCCAACCTCCCCATTCTGACCGACAGCGTAGACGTATTCACCTTTTTGCACCGCGCGCCTCAGCTGTTTTCCGGCAACAAACGCTGGGAACACAAAGCGCGCAAACTGGCCGAAAACATGCGGTTTGTGACGGACTTCCTCCCCAAAAAGCCGCTGGCTTTCCCCGACGTTAAAACGCCCGTACGGCTGGACTATTCCGCCCTGTTCTGCCGCGAAGGGGAACCGCTCGATTCCGTACAGAAAATTTTAAAAACACTTTTTAAGAAAAATTTTGTAGAGTGTTTGTATACGGACGCGGACACGCCCGCGTTCGGCTATGGATTCGTACGGAACTCCTGGGCCAAACCAATGGCCCTTAACGCCGTACGGACAATCGCCCAAACACAGACGGCAACTGTGTTTACATTGTCAGGGCTTTCCGCTTTGGAACTGAACTACAGTCTAAAACGGCTGTATCCAAACGCCCGAGCGGAACACGTCGCACGCTTAAATGGGTAAACAACATGCAAACTTTTAGACCGGACAACGGAAAACTATCCGCGGAAGAAAAGTTAAATTTGCTGGTGGAATTCGGGGCGCGCATGTCTGGCGAGCTCCGCTTGGACAAACTGCTTGATATTATTGCCCAACAAATCACAAAGCTCCTGAACGTAGGACGTTGCACCATTTATTTAAAAGACGTGGAAAAAAACGAGTTGTGGTCCAAAATCGCGCAAGGGCACGGCCTTGAGCATACCGAAATCCGCGTGCCGCTTAACGGGTCGGGCATTATTTCCATTGTAGCCCGTACGGGCGAAACCGTCAACCTGCCCAACGCGTATGAGGACCCCCGCTTCTCCATGGACGTAGACATGGTGACGGATTTCCGCACGCACTCCATGCTGGCCTGCCCGCTGAAAAACAACTCCGGCAAGGTACTGGGCGTATTCCAGGTGGCCAATAAATCCGACGGAACCCCTTTCGATAAAAACGACGAAGGCATTTTAATGTTGCTGGCTACGCTGGCGGGCAGTGCGATTGAAATCGCCAAACTGTACCAGGACGTACACGTCGCCCAGCTGGAAACCATTTACCGCCTGGCCGTCACCGCCGAATACCGAGACCAGCAAGATACCCGCGCGCACTTAAAAAACATCAGCATTATTTCCTACCTGCTGGCACTGGCGCTCGGGATGAGCAAAAAAGCCGCGGAACTTATCAAAAACGCGAGCCCCCTCCTTACAGAGTGCTCGCCTCTCATAGCCGGCGCAGTGGGCAAATTCCACAAAGGC
>CALYRQ010000050.1 GCA_945483375.1 uncultured Elusimicrobia bacterium | reverse complement strand
ATCTTTTCGGCGGTTTTTGCGTAAAGAATTTTTGTTTGAGCAATTTTTTTACCAGCGCTTTATCCGGCGTGCCTTTGGCGGCGGTTTGGCCGTTTTTATCAAACGGTTTGTGTAAAAGCCGCTGGCAGGATAAATCCATGAGCGTGTTGCCGGGGCCCGCGTCAAACCCAAACGTTTTGATATTTTTACCCACGACGGAAAAATTGGATATTCCGCCCACGTTAAGCAAAATTTTCGGGGTGCCTTTTCCCCAAATGTATTCGTCAAAAAACGGAATCAAGGGCGCGCCTTCGCCGCCTAAAGCGATGTCTTTGGCGCGGAAGTCGCTCACCGCGGGCGCGCCCGTTTCGCATGCCAAAAAAGACGCATCGCCGATTTGTAACGTGTTCGGCGTTTTATCGTTCGGCCCGTGATAGACGGTTTGCCCGTGCGAGCCGGTAACAAGGATATCTTCGGCGCGCAAATTAAAATCTTTTAAAAATTTCCGTACGGTTTTGGCGTACAGTGCGCCCAGTTCGTAATTGAGTCGGCTGAGTTCCGGCGCGGCTAAGCGTACAGCGTTTAGCAGGCGCGTTTGCAGGGCGGAGGGGTAAGGATAATTTTTGAAATGCAAAATTTTAAACGGCGCGGGGCGAACGGCGCAGACGGTCAGTCCGTCCGCGCTGGTTCCGCTCATAAGACCGAGTGCAAATTTAGTCATCAATCACCTTGGTTAAAAAACCGTTTTGTTTTTTGAGGAGTTTTTCCGCGTTTGTTTTATCCGTGCGTTTTTTGTGCATTACAACTGCTGTTTTAACGCTTTGGCCCGAAGCCGCCAATAATTTTTTGGCGGTTTTTTCGTCCGTTCCCGCCACCTGGCGGATAAGCCGCACGGCGCGCGCGACGAGTTTTTCGTTCGTCGGCCGGACGTCAATCATTAGGTTTCCGTACGTTTTGCCGCACAGCGTCATGGCTCCCGTAGTGATGGCGTTTAACGCCATTTTTGTGGCGGTTCCCGCTTTCATGCGCGTGGAACCGCTGAGCGCCTCCGGCCCCGTAGCTAAGCAAATGTGTACTTCGGCGTTGCTTACGTCCGCCCCTGCGTTGCAGGAAATGAGCGCGGTGCGCGCACCTAATTTTTTGGACGCTTTTAAGCCGCCCATTACGTACGGCGTGCGGCCGCTGGCCGTTAGCCCGATAACAAGGTCCCCCGGCTTGGCGGTTTTTAAAATCTCTTTCGCGCCTTGGTTGGCGTCGTCCTCCGCGCCTTCTTTGGCGCGGAACACGGCCTGGTTGCCGCCCGCAATCAGCCCGATAATTTGCGAAGGTTTGGTGCCGAAGGTGGGCACGCATTCCACCGCTTCCAAAATGCCGAGCCGCCCGCTTGTTCCGGCTCCCATAAAAATAATTTTCTTTTTGGCGGCGTAGGTCTGCGCGGCCATGACAATGACGGCGGCGATTTCTTTATTTGCTTTTTGCACGGCCCGCGCGGCGTTGAAATCTTCGGCGTTAAAGGCGCGCGCCAGGCGCCGGGGCGTCATTTTATCAAGCCCCCGGGTGCGCGGGTTTACCTGTTCGGTGGGCAGCGCGTTCGTGTTCATTTAATCTCCGTCCGAAAGGCTCATGTTGTGCGTTCTGAATGCCTGTTCGGTTTCTTCGATGGATTTAATTTTTCCCGTCAGCGGGATAACCGCCAGCGTAACCAGACTGATGGCGGAAGCAATCATAAAAAACGTTTCATATCCCAGCGCGGCTTGCATTTTGCCCGAAAGCATGGAAGGAACCATCATGCCAAGTGCCATAATCCCCGTGGAAATGGCGTAGTGGGAGGTTTTGTATTTCCCCTGCGAAACGTACATAATAAATACGGAAAACGCCATCATCGCAAGCCCGTTGCCCAGGTGCTCTAAAGTAATTAACGCGGCTGTAACGGCCAGACCCGGTTTGGCCCATGCCATGTAAGCGTAGAAAAAATTGGGCAAAATCAAAATGACGGCAAACGGCCAAATACATTTTTTAAAACCGAATGTACCAAGCATCCACCCTCCTCCCAAGTTGCCCGCAATCACGGCTCCGAGCCCGAGCGTACCTTTAATCAACCCGTAGTGCTGCAGGGAAAGGCCCATGGCCCCCGTATCCTGCGGTTTGAGCAAAAACAGCGGAACGATTTTTTCGAGGAGCGCATCGCCCAGGCGATACAGTAAAATAAACAGCAAGATGTAAATGATGTTTTTCTGCGAGAAATACGTTTTGAACGATTCTTTCCACGCGTCGGTGCGCGAGTGGGTAACGGGTTTGTCGTCCGCCGGTTTGGGTAAAACATAAGCATGCCAAAAGGCGAATACGGCGAATAAGACTCCCAAAAAAACGAACAGCGCAGCCCAGTTGTACGGTTGCGGCAACAGTGTCGGCAAGTCCGTTGTTTGTTCGGCGAGCGCACCCGTTATGGAAATGAGTATTCCGCTGCCCAAAATCATGGCCAGGCGGTAAAAAATGGTGCGTATGCCGACGAAATAACCCTGGTCGCGCGGCGTAAGCGCCAAAAGGTAATAGCCATCGGTGGCGATATCCAGCGTGGCGGACGCGAACGCGCCAAACAAAAAGCCGAACAGCGTCAGCGTGAAAAACGTCATGCTTCCCACGTTTTGCCAAAACGCCGTTACGGCGATGCACAGCCCAATGAGCAAAAACACCGCAGACAAAACGGTTTGCCCCGCCAAAAGCCAGCGGCGTTTGGTTCCGCGCGCGTCCACGAGTGGGCTCCAAAACATTTTTAAAATCCAAGGCAGATACAGCCAGCCCGTCCAAAAAGCGATTTTTTCGTTCGAAAAACCGAGGTCCGCATACAATACGGCGGACACTGTGTTAATGACGATGTACGGGAAGCCTTCCGCCAAATATAAAGTGGGGATAAACGCCCACGGAGAGAGTTTTTTCATTTAAATGCGTATTTTCCGGCCAGTAAATTGGCCAATGGTTTTGTGGTTTCGTTGCGTTCAAGAGCCATTTTGATAATGGCCGTGAGCGGTACGGCCAGGAGTGCGCCCATAATCCCCCACACAAGCGCCCAAAACAGCAAGCTGGCGATGACGATAATCGGGTCCAGGTCCATGCCTTTGCCCAGCCATTTTGTTTCCAAAATGTTGCCGATGACAAAGTGAATGGCGGTCAGTAAACTAAGCGCCAGAAGGATATGCCAGTCGAGCCCGTATTGCAAGAAAAGCACAGGCATGGGGAGCATGGTGGAAATAAACGGCCCGATGTTGGGGATAAAATTAAGCACAAACGTAAGCACCGCCAGCATGGAAGCCAGTTCGGCTTTGACGGAGGTGAGCACAATCCACGTAAATCCGGCCGCCAATAAAGACACGAAAATTTTAACGATTAAGTAGAACGAAATCTGCCGTTGGATGTTTCCAACGAGGGACGGCTTGTCTTCGGCCGCTTTACCCATAAAAATAAAGATGAGGAAAAGCGTAATCAGCATTAAGTTGGTTAAAATGGATACCAGCGTTCCGCCTAAACTTTTTACCACGTTAAATACCGGCAGTTTGGAAACGGTGTCCGCCACAAATTCGGCGTTCATGTTGACGCCGTATTTTTGCGCGCTTAAAAGGAACCAGTCTATCGTATCGCCCAACCGTTCGGAATAAATGTCCGCCCCGGCGATGAAACTTTCAATGGAACTGGAAATAAACAGTACCGACAACGTAATAATTGCCAAAAACGAGGCGAAGCTGAGCACCAGCCCCAATACATAGGGGAGTTTCCATTTTTGTTTCATTTTTTCGGCCAGCGTACCGGCCACCATGGAAATAAACAAAGCGATTACAAACGGCATCAGCATGGCTTTGGTATAAACCAAAATGCCGGTGGCGGCGGTGCCGGCCAAAATCATCAGACAGATATTGTTGATGGGGGCTAATTTATCGTGAATATTTTTAGTGGGCATAAGTCCTCTCTTGTATTTAGTATAGCATACGGGAGGGCGGCGCGGATATAAAACAAAAAACCTATGCGCAAGGCATAGGTTTCGTATTAAATGGTGGGCAGTACAGGATTTGAACCTGTGACCTTCCGCGTGTGAGGCGGACGCGCTACCGCTGCGCCAACTGCCCAAAATCTTTTGATAATTTATTATAGCACTTTCCAGCCCGGTTTGAAAAGCCTTTCTTTTTTTGCTGGGGCTGTTGTTGTTCTACTAATTTTATATACTATATTAAATAAATAAAACGTCCGTCTTTTTGGCGGGCGATTCTTAATGTAAGGAGCTTTTACCCGGTATGGAATGGAGTCTTGTGGTCAACTCGTTTATCGGTATGTTGGCTATTTTGAACCCGATCGGCAACGTGCCGATTTTCTTAGAACATGTGGAGAACGAAACCCCCAAGGTGCAGCGCGCCGTCGCGCTTTTGATGACGCTCTCCATCTTTATTTTGCTTGCCACGTTTTTTATTTGCGGAAACCGCATTTTAACCGTTTTCGGTATCACCATCCCCGCATTCCGTTTGGCCGGGGGAATTATTATTTTGACCGTTGGTCTTCGCATGTTACAGGGTAAGAGTAAATTTGAAAGCCACGGTATCGAAACCGCCGCCGCCAGCGGCAGCACGTTTGACCAGGCCCGTAACCGTTTAAGCCATATTTTGGTGCCGGTGGCCATGCCGCTTTTTATCGGTCCCGGTTCCATTACCACCGTGGTTTTGTACGCGGAAAAATGCACCTCTTTTTTCATGGCTATTATGATGCTTCTGGTGCTTTTGGTCTGCTCGGCCACCGTGGGCGTGGTACTTGTCGGCTCCCGCTATATTTTTAATAAAATCGGCCCGAACGGTACGCAGATTGTCATCCGTTTTATGGGTATGATTTTGTGCGCGATTGCGATGCAGTTTATGATTGACGGCGTGGCGCAGCTGTTGCCCGGCGTATTGGATTCCACCTTTACCCATGCGGGCAAATAACGTATGTTTTGTTACAGGGCGGCTTCGGCCGCCCTTTTTTTATGTCTGCAAGATAGGTAAAATAAAACTATGGAACGCTTTAAACTCGTATCTAATTTTAAGCCGGCGGGGGACCAGCCTAAAGCGATTGAGGCCTTGACGCAAGGCGTGCTGGCGGGCAAAAAACGCCAAACGCTTTTGGGCGTAACGGGTTCCGGCAAAACGTTTACGATGGCCAACGTTATCGAGCGGCTGAATAAACCGACGCTTATTTTATCGCCCAACAAAGTATTGGCCGCGCAGTTATACGCCGAGTTTAAGCAGTTCTTTCCTGAAAACGCCGTCGAATATTTTATCTCTTATTACGATTATTACCAACCCGAAGCGTATATCCCGCAGACGGATACGTATATCGAAAAAGATTCCGCCGTCAACGAACATATCGATAAGCTGCGCCTAAAAGCCACCACGTCGCTTACCGCCCGTAAAGACGTGATTGTCGTGGCGTCCGTGTCGTGCATTTATAATATTGGCTCGCCGGATTCTTTCCGCGAAATGCGTATTTACGTTAAAAAGGGGGCGGAAATGACGCGCGCCCAACTGTCGGGGCGGCTCATCAAAATCCAGTATCACCGCGACGAAATGGAATTTATTTCCGGACGGTTCCGCCTGCGCGGGCCGAATGTGGATATCATGACGCCCTACAGCCAAAACGCGCTTCGCATTGAAATTGCGGGCAAGACCATCGCGCATATTTACGAAATCCACCCTGTGACGGGTAATGTGCTCGCGGAGCTGGAAGAAGCGTGGATTTACCCGGCCAAACATTTCGTGGCGACGGACGAAGATACGTATAACGCCATCGAACAAATCCGCCGGGACCTGGATATCCGCCATGCCGAACTTATTAAAATGGGTAAAGAAATGGAAGCCTACCGTTTGAAACAGCGCACGGAATACGATATCGAAATGTTGTTACAGGCGGGCTTTTGCTCCGGCATTGAAAACTATTCGCGCTATATGGATGGCCGCAAACCGGGCGAACGGCCGTCGTGCCTACTGGATTATTTCAAACGGTATGACGATTTTTTGATGATGGTGGACGAATCGCACGTGGCTTTGCCGCAGGTGCGCGGTATGTTCAACGGGGACCGCGCGCGCAAACAAATGCTGGTGGATTTCGGTTTCCGTCTGCCGTCCGCGCTTGATAACCGCCCGCTTAAATTTGACGAGTTTGAAAGTTTGCTCCCGTCCACGGTTTTTGTATCCGCCACGCCCGGGCCGTACGAATTAACCGTTTGCGGAAACGATATCGTGGAACAGGTTATTCGCCCCACGGGGCTCGTGGACCCGAAAGTAATTTTACACCCCACCGCCGGGCAAATTGACCACTTGGTGGATAAAATCAACGAGCATAAAGAAAAAGGCGAACGCACGTTAGTTTTGGCGCTCACCAAAAAAACGGCGGAAGATTTAAGCGCGTATTTTACGGAAAAAAATATCAAAACGCGGTATTTACATTCGGATATTGAATCGTTGGACCGCGTGGAAATTTTAAAAGAATTCCGCCAAGGAAAGTTCGACGTGCTTGTCGGCATTAACCTCCTGCGCGAAGGGATTGATATCCCGCAAGTGGGGCTGGTGGCCATTTTGGGTGCGGATAACGAAGGGTTCCTCCGCAATACCACGACGTTGATTCAAATCTCGGGCCGAGCGGCGCGCAACGCGGGGGGCGAAGTTATCCTGTATGCGGACCGCAAAACCGATTCCATCAAGTATGCGCT